>DATMPQ010000332.1:0-7249 GCA_035567015.1 Chthoniobacterales bacterium
CGAGATGGCATTGCTCGCGGCGGAAATGGTTTTGGGCAAGCATCTCTCCAGCAACGCGCTTATTTTTCGGCGTGCAAAAAAGATCTCCGTGCGGTCGCGACCTGGAATGTGGTTCAATGTCGATGGAGAAGCGGTCGGAAATGAGCCGGCTCTCTTTCGAGTAATTCCGCGTGCGCTAAACTTTGTGGTGAGCAAGCGATGAAAGCAAAGATTATCGACCTAACGAAGCTGGCAGGGCGCACCAAGGAGTTGCGCGCCGCCGGGAAGAGATTGGTGGCGACCAACGGATGTTTTGATCTGCTCCATCCCGGTCATGTGCGTTACTTGCAAGCGGCGCGGTCTCTTGGCGACGCGTTAGCGGTGGGCTTGAACGGCGATCGCTCAGTTCGTGAATTGAAAGGACCTGGCCGCCCGATCAACAACGAAAAAGATCGCGCAGAAATGCTCGCGGCGCTCGAGAGTGTAGATTTCGTTACAATTTTTCCCGAAGTGCGCGCGACGCGATTCATTGAGACGGCGGCGCCAGCCATTTACGCCAAGGGCGGCGATTACACTTGCGAAACGCTGAATGCAGACGAGCGAGCAGTTCTGCAGAAAATCGGCGCAGAGGTCCGCATCATTCCATTTGAAGAAAATTATTCTACCTCGGCCTTGCTCGAACAATTGCGGACTCGCGTGAAATGAAATTGCTGGCACTGGGAATACTCGGTTCGGGTAAAGGAACGAATTGCCGCGCGATTCTCGAACGCATCCGCTCAGGCCTTTTGTCAGCCGAAGCGCGCGTTGTGATTTCGGATGTCCTGGATGCGCCGATTCTGGATATTGCGCGCGAATTCTCAATTCCAAACACCTACCTGCCGCCGGGTAGATTTCGCACGCGATTAGAGCCCGAAGCCGAGATGGAACTTGTGCGGATACTTCGCAATGCCGGCGTCGAGCTCGTCATCCTCGCCGGTTTTATGCGCGTGCTGAAATCGCCGATGCTCGAGGCATTTCCACGTCGCATTTTAAATATTCATCCGGCACTGCTGCCAAAATTTCCCGGGCTCGAAGCGTGGAACCAAGCACTGGCGGCTGGCGAAAAAGTAACCGGTTGCACCGTCCACTATGTTGATGAAGAAATCGATCACGGTGATATCATCGCGCAGCGCGAGGTTCCGATCTTGCCCAACGATACCCCGGAAACTTTGCATGCGCGGATCCAGATCGCGGAGCACGAGCTGTATCCCGCGGCGATCGCCGAGTTCTGCCGGAATTAAGCGCACGCATCAAATGCGCTCCGCTTTTTGATCGCGCCCGAGCAGCTCCTGCATTGCCTGCGTCGGCGCCTTGCCTTCATAAAGGAGCGCGTAAACTTGATCGATGATCGGGGTGTCGATCTTGAGTTTGCGCGCGCATTCGTAGGCGCTTTTCGTCGTCGGAATTCCTTCGGCCACCATTTGCATGGAGGAAGTGATTTGGGACAGTGATTGGCCGCGGCCGAGTTGTTCGCCGACGCGTCGATTGCGGCTGAGCTGACTGAAACAGGTCGCGATCAAATCGCCAGCGCCGCTAAGACCGTAGAAAGTGCGCAGGTTTCCGCGCATCGCCGTTCCGAGTCGGATCATCTCCGCAAGCGACCGGGTAATGAGCGCTGCCTTGGAATTATCGCCCAGACCCAGGCCGTCGCTTGCTCCCGCCGCGATGGCGAAGATGTTTTTTAACGCGCCGCCCAGTTCGATGCCGGTCAACTCCTCGCCCGTATAGACGCGAAAGCGCGCGCTGCCGAGATAGTTCTGGAGCTCGGCGGCATATTCACTTTGGGTGCATGCCAATACCGTCGCCGTAGGCAAGTCGCGTGAAACTTCCACCGCTAGATTCGGGCCTGAAAGCACAGCTATCGCGTGTCCGGGGAAAATTTCGTGCAGAATCTCGCTCATCCTCATGCCCGTGCCGTGCTCGATTCCTTTTGTGCAACTAAGAAGCACTGCGCGATCATTCGTTATAACTTCGCGCAGACGAGCGGCGATTGCCCTAAACGCTGTCGACGGAGTGACGAAAACAATGAGATCGGCGGCAGCGCAATCTTTTAGATCGCTCGTTAGGCCGATGGAGTCCGGAATTCTTATTCCCGGCAGATAATCGCTATTCTCCCGATTTTGTCGAAGGCGCTCCACGCGCGAGGGATTGTTTCCCCAGAGCAAAATGTCCCGGTGTTTCTTCGCCCAAAGCACAGACAGCGCCGTACCCCAGCCGCCCGCGCCCAAAATTATCGTCTTTTCCAGTTTCACTTTCGCTCAAAGTGCGGTTCTGTGCCGCTCATCAGCCGAGAAAGATTGGAACGGTGTCGCCAAATCACGATAGCTGCCAGACAAATTGAAAAAAGGAGAAGCGTTAGCCCGCTCAGCAGCTTGACGTATAACATTACAAGCACAGTAACCGGCAACGCGAGAGCTGCCGTCATTGAAGCGACCGAAACATATCGGGTCGTTCCGAACATAATCAGCCAGACCACGACAGCGATGAGCGCCGCGAGCGGAATTAACCCAAAAACAACGCCGAAGGAAGTTGCTACGCCCTTGCCACCTTTGAATCCTAGCCACACTGGATAACTGTGTCCGATTACAGAGCTCACCCCCGCGAGGATCGCGCAAAGTTCGCGGCTCACTTCCGCTTGGTGGGTGCTATTGAAGATTAAGATAGATATTTCCACGGCAGCCGTCCCCTTTGCAAAATCGAACAGGAATACTGGATAGCCGTAACGCTTGCCCAAAACACGGAGCACATTGGTCGCCCCGATGTTGCCGCTGCCGACCTTGCGAATATCGATGCCAGCGACGCGACCAGCGAGATATCCAGATGGTACGGAACCAATTAAATAGCTGATCAACGCGACACCAGCGATCGTAAACACGAAACCTCTCTAGCTTGCTCTCTGGTTGATTCTCGATTCTACGGAGTATTAATACGTAAGTTATTCTTAATCAGCCATATATATATAATGGCTACGTCGGCAGGCGTAACGCCGCTAACCCGTGAGGCCTGACCCAACGAGGTCGGCCGAACCGCCGAGAGCTTTTGCCGCGTCTCCGAGCTGAGCCCGATGACTTTCCCAAAATCAAAGCCATCTGGAATTTTTTGAAAACCTCGCCGTGCAACCTCACGGTTCTGGTCGGCCTGCCGCGCGGCGTATCCCTCATACTTAAATTCCGTCTCGATTAAGTCCCAGATTTCGGCCGGCGCGAGCGAAGCAATTTCTCTTGGCAGGTTCTCGCGATGAAAATCCGGCCGCTTCAACAGCTGGGAAATTAGCAAGCCGTTGATTTTTTTCTGTGTCGCGACGAGTCGAACTTTGTTTAGCAGATCCATCTTCTCCTGAAAAGCAATCCAACGATTTTGATCGACCAGGCCTGTTTCAAATGCGCGCTTCGTCAATCGTTGATCAGCATTATCCTGCCGAAGTTGCAATCGATCCTCCGCGCGGCTGGTGAACATCCGATACGGTTCTTCAGTTCCCTTGGTAACCAAGTCATCGATTAATACGCCGACGTAGCCTTCGCTTCTTTCTAACCTGAACGGTGGCCGATCTTGAACTTTCAAGGCTGCATTCACACCGGCCACCAGGCCCTGTGCCGCGGCCTCTTCGTAGCCGGAGGTTCCGTTTACTTGCCCAGCGAAATAAAGTCCTCGCAGGAGTTTTGTCTCCAGCGTGTGAAACAGCTGTGTCGGTGGGAAAAAGTCGTATTCAACTGCATATCCAGGGCGCATAATCTCAGCCCGTTCCAAACCGGGAATAGTGTGCAAGAATTCCAGTTGAACATCGTAAGGCAAGCTCGTCGAGATGCCGTTTACATAATATTCCTCCGTGTGACGGCCTTCCGGCTCTAGAAAGAGCTGATGGGCGCTCCTTTCGGAAAACTTAACCACTTTGTCCTCAATAGAGGGGCAGTATCGTGGGCCGATACCTTTAATTCGGCCACCGTGCAGAGGCGATCTATGCAGATTTGAGCGGATGATCTCGTGAGTGTGAGGCGTCGTCTCAGTAATCCAACAGGGGAGTTGTTCCACATGGAACACGCCCCTACCGTTGTAATTTAAAGTGAAAATGTCGTCTGTGAGACTTGTCGCGCCCTCATGAAACGCGAACCTCGGAGGCGGCTCATCTCCCCGCTGAATCGCACATTGCGAGAATTCAATTGAGCGACGATTCAGGCGGCATGGAGTACCCGTCTTGAATCGGCCGACGTCGAAGCCCAGTTGTCGAAGATTTTCACTCAGGGCTGAACTCGCGTCAGCCATGCGCCCGCCCGGTTTGCTGTTCTCGCCAACGTGTAGAAGACCACGTAAAAAGGTGCCCGAAGTCATGATAACACTGCGGGCAAGAATCATGAGCCCAAGATCGGTCTCAACGCCGGTTACGGCTCCATCGTTCACGAGAACATTGGAGACTGTTGCCTGCTTGAGATCAAGGTTGGCCGCACGCTCGATGACGGCTTTCATTCGAAATTGGTACGCCTTTTTATCGCATTGGACACGAGGCGCCCGGACTGACGGGCCTTTGGCTTTGTTCAACATGCGAAACTGAATTCCGGTAGCATCGGCGTTAAGACCCATCGCGCCGCCCAGCGCGTCGATCTCCCGAACGATATGGCCCTTGGCCAATCCGCCAACAGCGGGATTGCACGACATCTGACCAATCGTGTCCAGATTCTGCGTCAGCATCAACGTTCGGCATCCCATTCTTGCCGACGCCAGGGCCGCCTCGATCCCAGCGTGGCCGCTTCCCACTACCAAAACGTCATATTCAGTGGGCAGCTTAAACATTCGTAGATTTCCGGACAAATTTCACCGATTCCCTGGTTCGACAATTCATGCTCGAAGCGATTCTAGCTGTCGCATAGGTAAAGGATGTATAATGCATAAAGTGTTTACAATAAATAATTTATAATAAGTCACTTATGATTTAGGAGATGCTCAATGCTCTCTTGTTGGTTAGTTTGATTGTGTGACGCTGTCGACGTCGTCTGCGCCGTTTGTACGGCTCGAGACGCAATGCGGCCTAGGACGAGTAAGAGTAACACTGTAGTAAGAAAGGCGCCTCCCCATGTCCAGTACTCGACTACGCGCGGATGACTCTTCCCGCGCATCATCTTAAGCCCAAATTGACCCAAGGTCCCGACATACGCATACAAAAAAAGCCCGGGCATCCGCCCGATCGAGGCCCAAAGCATGTAGGTAACAAACCGAATTCGCGTCAGACCGTAGAGATAGTTCAATAGGCTCGTGGGAAAAAGCGGATGCAACTGGCTTAAGAGAATGATCTTCCAGCTCTCACGTTCCAAGGCCGGTTCCAAAGCACGCAATGTAGCGTTTTGCGAAAGCCTTCGCCGAAACCATCGTCGGGCGACCCAGCGACTCATGGCAAATGAGATTGCTGCTCCCAATAGATTGCCCGCGAACACGATGAGAAATCCCCACCACAGTCCAAAAAAGAAACCGCCCCCCACGGCCAGAACGCCGCCTGGAAGCAGGAGGATATTACACCCCGCAAAAAGCAACGGATAACAGATCGCGCCCCAGGTACCCCAGCCTATTACACGCGTCTGTGCCGCATCAACAAAATCGACAACCGGGAAAAACCGTGAAAGCGCGGAAATCAGCGCAACCGCGATCACCAGCCCTCCGAACTGCCAGTAAATCGCTCGGCGGATTTTGAACATCCTGAGACTCTGCGCGCGTCACAGCCTTCGCGCAAATCTCCCTAACTCACTCGTCGTCTTGTCGCGTAGAAACGGCGTAATCAAATAGACGCCAGGGAGATATTTCGGTGCGGCCAGCGATTATTTTCTCCGCTGACGGTACTCCTTGGACATGTGCCGCAGCCTTATCGACGCTCGCCATCTCCGCGCGGACGTCATCCGGCACGATAATTCCTGGGACTTCGTGGTGAAGAAATTCCGCCTGCCCGCGCGCTCATCAACGGTCACGCGCCGTGAAGATGGGTAGCATCGCCCGACTAAACGGTCGGGGCCTGTGCGCTTCGCCGACGCGGGATGCCGAGGCCGTCAAAAATTATCCGCGTGGCGTCGGAACGATTCAGTGTATAGAAGTGAATGCCGGCGACGTTGTTATCCAAAAGATCGTGACATTGTTCCAAGGCGAAGTGAACACCGACGCGACTGACCATTTTAGGATTGTTTTCGCATCGCTGTAGAGCACGCAAAAGCTTGGCCGGGAAGCGCGTGCCGCCGGCGAGCTCGGCCATGCGTTTGAATCCACTCATGGAAGTAATCGGCATGATGCCGGCGATGATGGGAATGTGAATTTCGGCCAGCGCACAGCGTTCGCGGAAGTCGAAGAAGTCGCGATTATCGAAAAATAGTTGTGTGACGATGTAGTCGGCGCCGGCGTCGACTTTCGCTTTGAGGCGATCCATTTCGACTAATCGATTCGGCGTCGCCGGATGTCCTTCGGGAAACCCGGCCACGCCGATTCCGAAACCGCGGCGATCCGGATGCCGGCCCGATTCGTTGAATCTGCGAATGAACTTCACCAAATCAATTGCGTGTTGGAAGGCATCGCCAGATTTATCGTAGCTGCATCCCCGCGGCGGATCGCCGCCGAGTGCAAGAATATTTCCGATGCAGGTTTTCGCATATCGAATCAGAATCGATTCGATCTCGTCTTCCTGGTGGCAGACGCACGTCAGGTGTGGGATCGGATCCAGTTTTGTCGTGGTCTGAATGCGCTCGACAAGATCATGGGTCAAATCTCGCGTTGAGCCGCCGGCGCCGTAAGTAACGCTGACAAAGTGCGGCATATACGATTCGAGATCGCGAATCGTTTGATATAGAATCTCGGCCGCCTCCGGCGTTTTCGGTGGAAAGAACTCGAACGAAAACGTGGGAGAATCACCCTGCATGATGTCGGTGATGTGCATTTACCCGGTGAGATACCTCCGTAACCTCGTTTTGATGTACCGCTTTCCCCAGGCAGTCTTTAGATACTTCTCGCGTTGAGCCGCATCACTGTCATTCAAACAGCCCTCCCAATAGACAAGGTCGAACGGTATCCGTCTTCTCGTTGAAGCGATGAGTGCTTTATTATGCAAGTGCAGCCGCGCTCGCAAATCCCTCGTTAAGCCAACATAGAATTGATGATCTGCGAGCGAACGCAAAACATACACGTAACAGTACCTTGGCATATCTCTCATCTCACGGGGTGAATTCAGCGCCTATCTTCGTTCGTGCCGCGACTTTCGGTCAACTGA
>DATMPQ010000333.1:0-2110 GCA_035567015.1 Chthoniobacterales bacterium
AGCGTTGCGCAACGGCGAGAAATTTTTCACGCGCTTCATCAAAGCGGTTGCTTCGCAATTCCCAATCCTTGGGATGTTGGAAGTGCCAAATATCTTCAGCATCTTGGATTCAAAGCGATCGCGACGACCTCGGCCGGTTTCGCATTCTCCCGTGGATTGCCCGACGGTGCAGTCGGTCGCGATGAGATGCTGGCGCACATTCGCGAACTGGTCGAAGCGACCGATGTTCCGGTGAATGCGGATTTTGAGAATGGTTACGCCGATGATCCAAATGATGTGGGGGAGAGTGTGAGACTCTGCGTCGCGACCGGCGTGGCCGGTCTGTCGATCGAGGACGCAGCCGATCGGAAGGAAAGCCCGGTTTACGATGTTGGTCTTGCCGTAGAGCGAATCCGGGCCGCTCGGGAAGCGATTGGCGCCAGCGGCGTACTGTTGGTTGGGCGTGCGGAAGGTTTTCTAGTCGGGCGCGAAGACTTAAATAAGGTCATTGAGCGTCTTACCGCTTACTCCGCAGCAGGCGCCGACTGTTTGTATGCGCCCGGCTTCCGCGAGCGCGAGCATATCAAGGCGATTGTCGATTCTGTTGCACCGAAGCCGGTGAGTATCCTTATTGGTGGACCAATTGGCCTAACGATGAAGGACGCGGCCGAACTCGGTGCGCGCCGGGTCAGCGTGGGTGGCGCGTTCGCGCGCGCGGCTTGGGGCGGCTTTTTTCGAGCCGCCAAGGAACTGAGCGAGAAGGGAAGCTTCGACGAGCTAGTAAACGCGACGTCGTACGCGGAACTGCAAGACTTCTTCTCCAAAGATGCAACGTGATAGGGATGACGCGTTCCGTAACGGGCGATATCTTCCCGCGTTTTCACCGATCAGAGCATCGGCAGCGGCCGCTTGGATTTTGGCGCAGGAAATTCCCGGTCGATTTCGGTAAGATCTTCTTTGGTCAATTTGATCTCAGCCGATCGCGCGTTTTCGCGGACATGCTTTTCGTTGCTTGCCTTTGGAATGGCGATGACTCCGACCTCCCGCAGCACCCAGGCGAGTGCGATCTGCGCGGATGTCCAGCCTTCACGCAAGGCTCCGGCGCGACAAGTCGCGTCGTTACGGTTTGCGATTTTCTTTAGCGTCACGTTTTTCAGTAGACCTCGGCCATGTCCAACTGGTGAATAAGCCATGATCGGAATTTTCTTCTTTTGGCTCCATGGCAGAAGATCGAATTCGATGGCGCGGTGTTCGAGATTGTAGAGAACCTGATTTGCGGAACACGCCGAGCGCTTCTTTTCGTCATTAAGTTCCTTCATATCATCGAGATCGAAGTTTGAGACGCCCCAACGCCGAATTTTTCCGGCGTCGCGAAGTTTCTCGAAAGTCTCCACTGTTTCTTCGAGCGGTATGTCGCCACGCCAATGCAATAAATAAAGGTCAATGACCTCGATGCGCAGACGCTTGAGGCTGCGCTCGCATGCTTTCGGCAACTCCGTGCTCGAGGCGTTGTGCGGATAAACCTTCGTGACGATGAAAACGTGATCGCGTTGCCCGTCGATCGCGTCGGCCACAACTTTTTCCGCTTCGCCGTCGCCGTACATTTCCGCGGCATCGATCAGCGTCATGCCGAGATCGATACCCAAACGCAAAGCTGCGACCTCATCCGCGCGCGCGCTTTTGTTCTCGCCCATGCGCCAGGTTCCTTGACCCAGCGCCGGCACGCGTTCACCGTCCGGCAATTGAACTGTCTTCATGTTTAGAGGTCAGAGATCAGCGCGGTCTAACGCCGGGGCGGTGAAATCATTGGTATGACTTCTCGCTTGTTGCGCCGATAGACACGAAAGTCTTCGTCCACGGTAATGATACTGTGTTTCGGATGCAGCTCGCTCATTCGGATGAGACAGAGATCGGCCAGGTCCGGTTTTCGATCCTTGTAACGTTTTGCCAAGGCCGAGAGGTGAGCGAGATGATCGTTGCAGACAAAATCCAGCCGAATTAGTTCTTCGGAAATCATTTCCAGCACGAGACCCGCGTCTGCGAGATGAAACGCGGCTTCGGCCAAAACGGGCTCGCAGGTCAGCAGCGGCTCCGTGACCTGCTCGGCTACGTCCAGTGCCCAGGCGTGATG
>DATMPQ010000334.1:0-9016 GCA_035567015.1 Chthoniobacterales bacterium
TGCTTTTCTCGATATCGCACTCAGCGCGGCCGCCATCTTATCGACGATCTCCGCCCTGACGCCGAGGCCGTGTCGCTGGACGATCCAGCTTGGTTCGTTATACGAAAGCCACGTCTTGCCCGCTGGATCCTGCCACACGAGCGCCTTTAATGGCAGATCAATCCCGGCTGTCTGGGACGCCTCCATTAGTGGCGTCCCGCCGCGAGCGTTACCGAAGATGATGAGTTCGGTCGGTCGTAACTCCAGGCCTGCTTCAGCCGCCCCTGCGGCATGATCAATCCGCGCGAACACAGTCATTCCCTTCGCACGGATCTCGGCCTCCAACCGGTCCATCGTTTCCTTTGGACCGGACCTGCTTGCAATGGTCGTTAATCCTTCCATGTGACTCTCTTATTGTGCCGGCTGGCTCGCGTTGTGGCAAGGAGGGCCTAGTTGCGCGCACTGGTAGTTGCGCTCCCCAGACAACGCGTCTGCCGCTGGAAGCATATTGGAATTCGTACTGGAATTGATGGGCGTTGTCTTCCTTCAGCCGGCGCGGCCTGTGGATAGTAAATGTCAAGGTCCGCCATTCAGAACGAATTCTTCGACGGCTTTAGCGAAACCTTCTTCTTCGGATGAGCTCGTGGTGTAGGTGGCGGCGGATTTCACTTCTTCACCAGCCTGACCCATCGCGATGCTGATCCCGCTTTTTTCGAACATCGCCATGTCGTTAGGCATATCACCGATGGTGGCAATTTGCTGTGTCGGAATGCCGAGCATTTCGGACAGGCGCGTGACGACGTAGCCTTTGTTCGCTTCCGGGTGAGTCACATCGAGGTAGTAAGGCTGCGAACGCGCGGCCGAGACCAAGGTTTCGCGCTGCGGATTGGTTTGTCTCGTGTGAACTTTCGCCGCGAACTGCTCGCGCACCGCGGCTTCACACCGTTGCACCGCGTCAAGATCATCGCTTACTCCGACTAACTTCGCCACATCGTTGGTAAGGCCCTTGAAATCCGCCACCACCGTGGGCGGAAATTTGACCGTCCATTCTTCACGATCGACATGCGGTCCGTGGCGGTCGCACACGAACCAGTTCGTGCCACGATAAATCCAGCAGTCGAGTCCATGCTTCCGCATCGTCTCCATCGCAGGCTCGATTACGTCGGCCGGCAGCACGCGTTGTTCGATGACGGATAGGTTTGGCTTAACAAACATGCCGCCGTTGAAAGCAGCAATAGGTGTGGTGAGCGCCAACGGCGCGATCAGCATTTCCATGCCACGCGGCGGACGGCCGCTGGTAATCGCGAACTGAATTCCCGCACTCCGCATTTTTTCGACCGCAGCACGCGCACGCTGCGTTAGCACCTTCTCGTGAGTTACCAGGGTGCCATCTACATCGGCAACAAGAAGACGAATCGTAGCAAGCGTTCCGGTAGATGATACCTCAGGTTCCTTGTTAGTGGCCGGATGTGTCGTGGATATACCCATATAATTAAGCTGCCTTAGCTCGTTGTTTCTCGAGGTGACCACCGAACCCATAGCGCATCGCGGATAGCAGTCGATCGGCGTAATCAGCTTCGCCGCGCGAACTGAAACGTTCATATAACGCGGTTGTTAGTACCGGCACCGGCACGCCTTCGTCGATTGCCGCCTTGATTGTCCAACGGCCTTCGCCGGAATCGGAAACGCGGCCGGCAAAGTTCGCCAGCTTGGCGTCGCCCGCCAGCGCCGATGCGGTCAGGTCGAGCAACCAGGAGCTGATGACGCTGCCGCGTCGCCAGACCTCGGAAATATCCGCGAGATTGAATTCATATTTATAATGCTCGGGCTCGCGTAACGGCGTCGTTTCCGCATCGATTTCGCCGTCGCGCTTTCCAGCATTGGCGGATTTCAAGATGCTGATGCCTTCGGCGTACGCAGCCATGAGCCCGTATTCGATTCCGTTGTGCACCATTTTGACGAAATGTCCGGCGCCGTTAGGGCCGCAGTGCAAGTAACCATGTTCGGCTGTTCCGCCCGATTGCCCGCGGCCAGGCGTCCGCGGCACGTTGCCCACTCCTGGCGCAAGCGTGGAAAAGATGGGATCCAATCGCTGTACAATCTCTGTGTCGCCGCCGATCATCATGCAATAACCGCGCTCCAAACCCCAGACGCCGCCGCTCGTTCCGACATCGAGATAGTGAATGCCTAACGAGCCCAGTCCTTTCGCGCGCTCGATGTCGTCGATATAATAGGAATTCCCGCCGTCTATGATGGTATCGCCATTTTCGAGCAGCGGTGACAGCTCACCGATGGTCTGATCAACTACGGCCGCCGGCACCATCAGCCAGATCGCTCGCGGTCGCTCGAGCTTTGCAACGAGGTCTGCCAATGAGCTGACTCCCTGTGCACCCTCCTTGACCAGATCGCCGACTAGTGCGGGGGAGTGATCAAACACCACGCATTTTTGTCCGTTCTTCAGTAAGCGCCGCACCATGTTCGCACCCATTCGGCCAAGACCAATCATCCCAAGCTGCATTGTGATTTGTTCGTTCATAACTTTCTCTCCATCAGTTGAGCTACGTTGTCGAAGTATCTTTCTTTGTTGAAGCTTCGAAGATGCTCTCGATCGCTTTGTCGAGCGCTGCATTAAATTCGGAATCGGATTGGACTGCGGAGAGGCCTTCGAGCAACGCGCGCGAAAAACTTGCGATGACGCCGCGGTTGCGACGCAGCCGATCATTAGCTTCTTCCCGCGAATAACCGCCAGAAAGCGCGAGCACCCTGATCACATTCGGATGCGCGACCAGTTCTGAATAAAAACCATCCTTTTCCGGCAGCGTAAGCTTGAGAAAGACCAGTTCGTCCGCGGCCAGCTTGTTGAGTTTCTCCAGTATGCCAGTTTTGAGGAGCTCCTCCGCTGCTGCCTTCTCAGGAGACTTGATACTAACTTCCGGCTCGATAATCGGCACCAGGCCGGCCGCGCTAATTTGCGAAGCCAATTCAAACTGTTGCGCGACGATCTCCGTTATTCCATCTGCATTCCCCTGGTGAATGAACGAACGCATCTTTGTTCCAAATATTCGACTGCCTTTCGCCTTATTCAGCAAAGCGGCCAAGCTGGGTATAGGTTTCATCAACTGCACACCGTCCTTTTCTTCCGCCAGGCCTTTGTCCACTTTCAGGAACGGAACGACGCGCTTTACTTCCCAAAGATAGTCTGCCGACGGCTTCCCGCTGACGTTCCTGTCCATCGTATCTTCGAACAGAATTGCGCCGACGATCCGGTCTCCAGTGAAAACGGGGCTGGTCATGACACGCGTGCGCATCTGATGCACCAGCGCGAACATCTGGTCGTCATTTGACCACGAACCTTGTGGAATTCCGTAGGCAGCCAGAGTCCGCGGCGTACTGCCACCGCTTTCGTCCAGTGCGGCAACAAACCCGGGCCGCGTTTTCATTGTGCACAATTGCTCGTCGTTCAATTCAGGCCTTTTCATGACTGTAGTTTCATTTGCCGGTAGCGGCGGATCAGATTGTTGGTTGAGCTATCGTGTTTCAGCTCCGGCTCCGATGAAGCTTCTAACTCCGGAATGATCCGCTGAGCCAGAGCTTTGCCGAGTTCTACGCCCCATTGATCGAAGGAGTTGATGTTCCAGATCGCGCCCTGAGTGAAAACGCTGTGTTCATAAAGCGCCACCAGCTTGCCGAGCACCTCAGGAGTTAGCCGGTCGGCAAAGATAACATTCGACGGCCGATTACCTTCAAAGACACGATGCGGCACCAGCCACTTAGGCGTGCCTTCCGCCCTTACTTGTTCGGCTGTCTTGCCGAAAGCAAGCGCTTCAGCCTGCGCGAAGACGTTGGACAGCAGTACGTCGTGATGCCGGCCGAGCGGCGTAAGTGCGTGATCGAAGGCGATAAAATCACATGGAATAAGGCGTGTTCCTTGGTGGATCAACTGGTAGAACGAATGCTGTCCGTTCGTCCCAGGTTCACCCCAATAGACAGGCCCGGTATCGTAGTTGACCTGTTTGCCACCCAAAGTGACGTGCTTGCCGTTACTCTCCATTGTTAGCTGTTGGAGATAAGCCGGAAATCGTTTCAGGTATTGCTCGTAGGGAAGGACGGCGACTGTCTGCGCATTGAAGAAGTCCGTATACCAGACGGTGAGCAATCCAAGAAGAATTGGCAGGTTTTGGTCGAAAGGAGCGGTGCGAAAGTGCTCATCCATCTGATGAAAGCCGTCGAGCATGCTTCGGAAGTTGTCTGGTCCGATTGCCAGCATCGTTGACAAGCCGATGGCTGAATCCATCGAGTAACGTCCACCCACCCAATCCCAGAAGCCGAACATGTTTTCCGTATCAATGCCAAAAGCGGAGACCTTCTCAGCATTCGTGGAGACAGCAACGAAATGTCTGGCGACGGCAGCTTTGTCGCCGCCTAATCCTTTTAAGAGCCAGTCCCGTGCAGTCTGCGCGTTAGTCATCGTTTCCAGCGTGGTGAAGGTTTTCGACGAAACGATGAACAGCGTCTCCGCTGGATCGAGATCGCGAGTGGCTTCCACGAAGTCAGTCCCGTCGATGTTGGAGACAAAGCGAAAGGTGAGGTCGCGATCCGCGTAGTGCCTTAGAGCTTCGTAGGCCATTACCGGCCCGAGGTCAGAGCCGCCGATACCTATGTTAGTAATGTTCCGAATTCGCTTACCCGTGTGCCCAACCCATTCACCGCTGCGGATCCGGTTGCTAAAAGCGGCCATCTTGTCGAGCACGTCGTGGACTGCCGGCACAACGTTTTTGCCGTCGACCAAAATCGTTGCATTCTTGGGCGCCCGTAATGCGATGTGCAACACGGCGCGTTTTTCGGTTGTGTTTATTTTCTCGCCGCGAAACATGGCGTCGATCCTTCCGCGCAAATCACACTCGTCGGCGAGCTGCCGGAGCAGCTTCAGGGTGGTTTCAGCGACTCGGTTCTTGGAATAATCCAGAAACAGTCCTGCACCTTCCGCGATGAGTTCTTCGCCGCGTATAGAATCGTTAGCGAATAGCTCGCGCAAATGCAGCTTTCTGATCTCCTTGCTATGTTCGCCCAGGGCTTTCCAGGTCGGTAACCGCTTAAGTGATGCTCTCTTTTTTTTCATGATTTTAGGCTGCTTGCTGAAGTGCCGCAGTTTTCGATGAGATTACATTGAGTAAATCGCCAACGCCAATTGGAAGAAGAGTTCCTCGCCGCTCTTGCCCTTGCTTGCATAATCTCGAATCGCACGATCGTAGCTACTGCTGCTCTTAATTGCGTGATCGAAGATCGTTGGCTTTGACGTCAGCCCTGTGATGGCGAGCTCTGCGATGTAACGCTCAAGCGTTCCATTATTCAGCAGGTCACGAGTGATGTTATCGAGCCAGAGGCTCTGGCCCAGATTGTGGAGTTGTTGTGTCGTGTTCATAATTTATCGGTGATTCGTTAGGTCGAGAGGCCGCCAGGCGCGACCGTCGCGCTCGAGGAGCTCGTCGGCCGCGGCCGGTCCGTCACTGCCGGCGGTGTAGTTTGGAAAAGAGGACGGCGGATTATCTGCCCAAAGATCCAGGATCGGCTGAACAACTGCCCAGCCCGCCTCGATGTTATCGGCGCGCTGGAACAAGGTCGCATCACCGATCATGCAATCGTAGATGAGGGTCTCGTAGCCGGTGTTGGGCGCGGTCTTGAAATAATCCTCGTAGGCGAAGTCCATGGTGACGTTGCTCAGCTTCACGGTCGGGCCGGGACGCTTAGCCGCGAACTCTAGCCCAATACCCTCACACGGCTCGATGCGCAGGATCATCCAATTGGGATGCATTCGCTCGACGTCTGTGTCGCGGAAAAGAGTAAACGGCGCCTGGTGGAAACGGATTGCTATCTCCGTTACCCGCCGATTCAGGTATTTGCCGGTACGCAGGTAGAACGGGACCCCGGCCCAACGCCAGTTATCTATCTGCAACTTGCAAGCGATGTAGGTCTCGGTATTCGAATCCGGAGCTACGTCAGGCTCCTGGCGATACGCCCGGACGGTCTTGCCCAGGATGGTGCCGGCATCGTATTGGCCGCGCACTGCGTTCTTGAGCGCTTGCGCAGGATCGAGTGGACGTGTGGCCTCAATCACTTCCGCCTTTTTCGCCCGAACCGCATCGGCATCGAAGGAGATCGGCGGCTCCATCGCTGTCATTGCCAGTAGTTGAAACACGTGGTTCGGCACCATGTCGCGCAATGCGCCGGTCTTCTCATAAAATTTTCCCCGCTGCTCGACCCCGACCGTCTCGGCAGCGGTAATCTGGACATGATCGATGTGTTCTCGATTCCAGATCGGCTCGAACAGACCGTTGGCGAACCGTAGCGCCATGATGTTCTGCACGGTTTCTTTGCCTAGAAAATGATCGATCCGGTAGATCTGATGCTCTTGCAGGTGTTTTAGTATTTCCGAATTCAGTGCCTTGGCCGAATTCAAGTCATGGCCAAAAGGCTTCTCGATCACGACTCGGCGCCATTGTCCGTCTTTTTCCGTGACCAGACCCGCCGCTCCGAGACCCGCAACCGCCACACTGAAGAAGCGGTCCGCAATCGCCAGATAGAAGAGGCGGTTGCCCGCGATTCCTGCTGTCTTGTCGAGTCCGGCGAGATGCGCGTCCAGCCGGCGGTACATTTCGGCGTTTGTTAGGTCGCCTTGCAAATAGCTCATGCGATCGGTCAGCCATTGCCAGACGTTCTGGTCGATATGGTCGACTGCGAATTCGGCGTCGCTGCCGACAAATCCCTGCATTGTCTCGGTTAAACCGGTGCGCCATTCCTCTATTGTCTTCGAGGCGAGATCTACGCCGACAATCCGGAATTCGTTAGGTAGCCGCTGCGCACCCACCAGGTCGTAGAGCGCGGGGACGACCAGACGCTTGGTTAGATCACCGGCGGCGCCGAAAATGACCATGACACACGGCGGCGCAAGCGGTGCCCCATCCGGGGCTCCCGATGACGGATCTTCAGCTCCGCTTGGCCTTTTACGCAAACTTTTCATGAGAGAACTCTTCGATCGCCGAACCCATTTTGGGAAAGACTATCTTTTTTGCCTTAGCCTATCCAGCAGGCGTGATGAAGTTGCCGGGATCGTTTCATTCATTGGGACCATTTGACACGCGGAGAAAGCGTTGCTCCGTGGAAGAGGTCTCGACCTGACGTGGCGTTGGAAGCAGCGGGCGCCGGCGCGCGGCTTCCAGGCGGTGCTGAACACGCTCGACTTCGTGCAGAGTCACATGCTGCGCGAGGTCCTTTGGGAAAAACAGGTCCAGGGTCCAGCTCAGCGCCACCCGCAGCTTCTTTTCGAAGCTCGGCAATTTCATGAGGTAAATCGCTCGCCACAAACCCCAGGCCAAAAGGCCGGAGAACTGAAGGCCGAGGATGTTGGCGACTCCGGCGCGGCGTCCAATAATTGCGAGCTGGCCGAGAGTTGTAAACGAAAATGGCTTTTTCGGTTTCCCGCGAATTGTGGCGACGATGTTCTTTGCGCAGTGCCGGCCTTGACGTAGCGCGTGCTGAGCGGTTGGGGGTTGGGCTTTCCCGGTTTTTGTGTCTGGAACCGAAGCGCAGTCGCCCACCGCCCAAACTCCTGGGAATCCGGGCACCTCTAGGGTTTCATCGACGACGATACGGTTTTTCTCCTTTTTAAAGGGCAGAGTCTGCAACACCGCATGAGGCGTCACCCCCGCCGTCCAGATGAGGATCCGCGCCGCAATCGGCTCACCCTCTTTGAACTCCACCCCGCGCTCCGAATAGCCGCTCACCCTTGTTTCCGTCCGAATCTCGACTCCCCGATCTGCGAGTTTGCGTTGTGCGTAGCGGCCGAGGTCTTCTCCAAGCTCCGGAAGGATCACGGCGCTCGGATGAGCGAGGACGATACGCACATCTTCTTTCGTGACATTTGGATAATAGCGCGCCGCTTCGCGCACGAAATCGTTTAGCGCCCCGACGGTCTCCACGCCGGCAAAACCGCCGCCGGCCACGACAAAAGTGAGCATGTTCCGGCGAATGACGGGGTCTTCGACCAGGCTCGCCAGTTCCAACATCGCGAGCGCCTGATTACGCAGGACGACGGCGTCGCCCAGCGACTTCATGGTGGCCGCGGACTCCTCTACTCCCGGGAGATTGAAGAAACTGGTCTCCGAGCCAAGCGCGAGAAGCAGATGATCGTAGGAGAGGATCTTCTTCTGATCGCGATTCCACCCGAAAGCGAGGGTGACGCGCCGTTGGGCTGGATCGATCGATTCCACCTCGGCAATGAGAACATTCGTGCGTTTCAGCATCTGACGAAGCGGACTGACGATGTCGGTCAACTCGAGGTCACCTGCCGCCACCTCCGGTAACATCGGTGTGAAGAGGAGAAAATTTTCACGGCTCACGAGTGTGACTTCGATCTCCTGATCACGAGCGATGGTCTTGTCGAGATGCAATGCGGCGTACAATCCACCAAAGCCGCCTCCGAGAACGAGGACACGGGTTTTGTCAGGCATAGTCTTGTTACTGGGCGAGCGAACTAAAAAACCACGCAAAGATCAATCCGGTCATCAAACCGACGAGCGGACTAAACAGCGCGAACCAAAAAGATATGTCGAAACCCGGCCCAGGAAATGGTGCGTGATCGCGAGCTTTCATTAAGCGGAAGATTAGGCTTTCCATCAACGTTTTGATATTGGGCGGAGGACGGATTTATTTCTACCTCCAAAGGAGGAGACCTTTCCTCGTCCTTTTGAACGAGCGGTCGCCCGACTGACCGAAGGCTCATAGCTGAGAGTTGATAGTTGATAGATCACAAGAACTATTTTTCACTGCCTGACATGGCTATGCGAATCCTTATCGTCGGCGCCGGTGCGGTCGGCGGGTACTTTGGCGGACGGCTTGCCCAGGCCGGGCGCGATGTGACCTTCCTCGTCCGGCCATCCCGGGCGAAACAGCTCCGTCAGGATGGCCTTCGCATCATTAGCCCGCATGGCGATGCGGTTCTCACTCCGAAGCTGATCAGCGCTACCGAGATCGACACACC
>DATMPQ010000335.1:0-6344 GCA_035567015.1 Chthoniobacterales bacterium
CTCGGTCCGGGCGAGTTCTTCGGCGAGATGTCGATGCTCGACAGTCGCGGGCGTTCGGCCGACGCGACGGTGATGCACGATGCGCGGCTGGCCAAGCTCACGCGCGACGATTTTCTCTCCTTTATGGAAAGCGATCCACAGATCGCGCTTGAACTGCTGACGGCGCTGACGCAACGACTGCGGCGGACTGACGATCTTTTGCGCCACCGCGTCTCACGGAACGTGAACGAGGAAGTGGCGGCCCGGCTCACAGTCGCGGACCGCGCGGCCGATATGATGGCGGAATTCGGCGGCAGTTGGAAATTCATCGCGTTTTCGGTTGGATTTTTCGTTCTCTGGGTGGCGTTGAACACTTGGCTGCTTCACGACAAGGGATTCGATCCTTATCCTTACGTGCTCCTGAACCTTGTCCTGGGAGTGATCGTCGGTCTCCAGGCGCCAATCATCATCATGTCGCAAAACCGGCAGGCGGAGAAAGATCGGCTGCGCGCTAATCTCGACTATCAAGTGAACCTAAAAAATGAGCTTTTGTTGAGCGACATCATTCGTCGGTTGGATGAGCTCGCAAAGAGAAAGCCGCGGGAGTAGCGCGCTTGGACCACGCCAGATCGACACGTTGTAGCCATCTCTCTGTGAGTCGTCCGCTTGCTGCAACCGGTCACAAGCCGGTGGATAGAGCCACGCGCTTGTCGCGAGGGTCACATCTTGTTATGCTCCTGAGCCAGACGCCGATGTTCACCACCTTGCTTGAAACGCAGAAAACGGCCGTCACCGTTGTTTCATTCATCGCGACATTCTTCCTGGCCCTGACCATCGGCCGGTTTCTCAAACGCCGCGCCGGCGTGCGGCTCGGTCTGCTTTTTCGGCTCTTCTGTCTCGCGCTTGCGTTTTACGCGGCGATGTGGGCCGACGGAGTGCCGCTCCAATCGACTGTGCGCACGGATGTCGCCTCGGCCGCCGTGCTGTTGAGCACTGCCTTCATCGTCGCGCTGCTCAATCGTTACGTTTGGGATTTCTATTTCGAAAAAAAACGGCAGACGCCGATCCCACATTTCTTTCGTGAAGTTGTCGCGGGCGTCATTTTCCTGGTCGCGCTTCTGCTCGTGCTTGGGTACGGCTATCACGCCGAGCCTTGGTTGAGGGGGTTGCTGGCCGGCTCCGGCGTGGCCGCGATCATTTTCGGCTTCGCCGGCCAGAATCTCTTCGGCGGGATCATCGCCGGAATGTCGCTGCAAATTAACCGGCCCTACAAAGTGGGCGACTGGTTACAGGTAGGCGAGCGCTTCGCTGAAGTGATGGAGATCAACTGGCGCTCGACCCGGCTGCGCACGAACGATGCCATCTATCTCGACATTCCAAACAACGAGATCGTTAAACAGACGATCGTCAATCTCCATTATCCGACTGAAGTCCACGCTATGCGTATCCGTGTCGGGCTCGAGTATCGGGTGCCGCCCAATCTGGTAAAGGACGTGCTGGCCCGCGCGGCTTCGAGCGCCAATGGAGTCCTGGCTCATCCGCCGGTGAAAGTCTTCCTGGTTGATTTCAGCGAGTCCGCCGTCATTTACGAGATCAAGTTTTACATGGGCAATCACGCCCGAATCAACGAGATCAACGACGCTGTGCGCACCAACGTTTGGTACGAGCTTAAACGGCAACGGCTTACCGTCCCTTTCCCCATTCGCAAGCTGCAGTTAGAGCGCCATGTCGGATCCCTGGTGCAAGAAGATTACGCAGAGGCCCGCGCCATTTTGCGTAACGACCGGCTCTTTCAATGCCTGCCGGATGGTCATCTCGAAAATTTGTTAAAGAATTCGAAGCTGGATCACTTCGGACGCGGCGAGGCCGTCGTCGAAGAAGGCGCGGAGGGCGATTCACTGTTTCTCCTGTTGCGCGGCACGGCCCACGTGACCGTCGTAAAACAGGGAACGAACGTTCGGGTAGGGGGTTTGCACACGGGCGATTGTTTTGGGGAGATGTCGCTGCTCACTGGCGAACGTCGCAGCGCGACCGTGCGCGCGGAAGGCGATTGCTACGTAATGGAAATCAGCAAGCCCGTGATGGCCGAAGTGCTGCGCGATTCTCCGCAATGTCTGGAGCAATTGAGCGAGCTGCTCGCCCGGCGTAAAATGGAAAACGAAGGCATTCTGAAAGACGCAGCGATCCCGGCTGACCAGGCGGGAAAAGCCCGTGAATATAAGGCGTCATTCTTGAAGCGTCTGCGGACGGTTTTCGAATTATAACCGCCAGGCTCGCCGCGGCCGGCCTGGCGCAAGGCATCCGAAAAATATCGGCACGGCATCGCCCAAAGAGCGACGGCCACAATAGCCTTTGCCAGCGAGCCAATTCTTCATAGAGTCGTGCGCTTCATCGCGAAGCGGTCATGATGCTGTTTGCCCTAAGCCTTCTCAATTCCGGCGTGCCATTGTCGATGTTGTGCGCGGTCATCGGTCTCGTCTTCGCTTTCTTTTTGATCGCGACCGTTATTCGCAAGTCGTCGGGCAACGAGCGCATGCGCCAGATTTCGGCCGCGGTGCAGGAAGGCGCGAAAGCTTACCTGAATCGACAAGTAGTCACGATCAGCGCGATCGCGGTTGTCATTTTTCTTCTTCTTTTCTTTTTTAGAGATCATCCGACGGCAATTGGTTTTGTCATCGGCGCGTTCTGCTCGCTCTCGGCCGGTTTCATGGGTATGCGCATCGCGGTGATTGCAAATGTACGCACGACGCAGGCGGCAAGTCAGTCGCGCACGGCGGCGTTGCGCATCGCGTTCAATGGCGGAGCGGTCACCGGTTTGCTTGTCGTGGGGCTCGCTTTACTAGCGGTCGCAATTTTTTATACAATTGCCGGAGAGATAGTTGGGCATGATAAGGCCGTGCGCAGCCTGGTCGGACTGGCGCTGGGCGCGAGCTTGATCAGCGTTTTCGCGCGACTCGGCGGCGGCATTTACACGAAAGCGGCGGACGTGGGCGCCGATCTCGTGGGCAAGATCGAGACAGGCCTCGAGGAGGATGATCCGCGCAATCCGGCAACGATCGCCGACAACGTCGGCGACAACGTCGGCGATTGCGCAGGAATGGCGGCAGACGTTTTTGAAACGTATGCGGTGAGCTTGATTGGCGTGATCCTCGTGGGCGCGTTGACGATTGCTGGAAATCCCGCGGCCATCGTTTATCCGTTCGTGCTCGGTGGAATTTCTGTTCTGGGTGCGATCTGCGGAGTGTTGTTCGTCAACGTCGCTAACGCCAAGCCAGCCAGCGTGCTCATGGGCGCTGTCGGAGCGAGCGCACTCATCTCCGCGATTCTCTTCTGGCCGGCAACGCATCAACTCTTTCCAGATGGACTCACCATCGCCGGAGTCGCGCGTTCCCCCACGCAACTTTATTTTGCGTCCCTGATCGGCTTGGTCATGACGGCCGTCGTGGTCGTGATCACGAATTATTACACTTCGATGCGCTACTGGCCGGTGCGGAAAATCGCGCATGCGTCCGAGACCGGCCACGCCACGAACATTATCGCAGGGCTGGCTGTCGGGCAACATGCGACCGCGTTGCCGGTCGGTTTCATCGGCATCGCGATTTTGCTCAGCTTTCACTTTGCCGGTCTCTACGGAATCGCCATTGCCGTGATGTCTATGTTGTCGATGGCCGGTATCATCATTTCGCTTGATGCGTTTGGGCCAATCACGGACAACGCCGGTGGTATCGCCGTGATGAGCAATTTGCCGAAGGAAATTCGCGCGGTCACCGATGAACTGGACGCGGTCGGCAACACGATGAAAGCGGTGACCAAAGGCTACGCCATCGCTTCGGCTGGTTTGGCCGCACTCGTGTTATTCGGGTCGTACGTGGAAGAATTGAAGATTCACAACGTCGCGTACGCGGAGTTCCGTTTTTCACTTACCGAACCTAAGGTGATCATCGGACTTTTTATTGGCGGATTGCTGCCGTTCATTTTCACGGCATTCAGCATGGACGCGGTGGGTAAAGCGGCCGGCGCGGTGGTGCGCGAAGTGCGCAGGCAATTACAGGCGAAACCGGGAATTCTCACTGGGCAAGACAAGCCCGACTACGCCACGTGTGTGGACATTGTGACCAAGGCCGCGCTGCGCGAAATGATCGTGCCGGCGCTTTTGCCTCTGGTATTTGTGGTCGCGGTTGCCGTTATCCCACAGTTGGGGCCGGTCGTCCTCGGAGGTTTGCTCGTTGGGACGATTGTGACTGGGCTCTTTATTGCGATTGCGATGACATCTGGTGGCGGCGCGTGGGACAACGCGAAAAAGTTTATCGAGGAAGGGAACCTTGGCGGCAAAGGTTCATTCGCGCACGCTGCGGCCGTGACGGGCGACACGGTGGGCGATCCCTATAAAGACACCGCCGGGCCCGCGATCAATCCGATGATTAAAGTGGTGAACATCGTCGCTATCTTGATCATTCCTATTTTCTTTTAGGCCCGCAATTTCGTCCTGGCAGCCAATTTTGGAGTGCGCGGACGTGTCCGCGCTTTGGAACGAGACGACACGTCGCCTCGTAAAAAAGCGGTGACGTGTCGCCGCACTCCAAAATGCAACGCCGGTGTTAATGAGATGCGCGATCGATTGCTGCAATCGCGAAACTACTTTCGCGTAAGATCGATATCGTATAAGATCGAGAAGCGATGCTGAACCCAGACCAAGAGCCACGCGATTTTCAGATTGTAGCGACCGAACAAGCGGGCACGAGAATACGCAGCCTCGCCAAGGCCGACCACGCTGCCACGCCATTCAAGATTGTAATCGATCCGAAGATGCGAATGGATCTGCGGCGCGCCCTGATCGATCTCATCGATTATCACGATGAGGCGCTGGCTGAGCATTTTGCCGAAGGTAAGCTTGCGCTCGAATCGTACAAAGAGTACATCGAGCTCTTCGCGCGCAGTCTGAAAGAAACGATGGAAAGTCGCGAAGGCGTTTCTTATTTACTGCGTTCAGTCGGTTTCGACGTTCCCGCTCACGAAATCAATCTGGAGCCGAAACTGCGCTGGAAAAAAGGACCGGGTGCGTTCGGCGCCAGTTTACTGTAGCGACTTGTAGCGGCGGGCGTGTCGCCCGCAAAAGCGTGCAGCCGACACAGCTGCCTCGACAGGTCACTGAGATTCTTGAGATGGTTCGAGCAGCGCCCGCTCTTCCGGACTTAAGCGATCGAGCGGAATGGTTCCGATCATTTCGCGCGCTTCATCATTTCGATCGTTAGCGAGAAGAACCGCGGCGTAAACGGCGCGCCAGGCGGGTTGAGCGCGCTTCCAGTCAATCGGCGCCGGCGCTTTGAACTGACCAAGCGCCGAGCCGGCGTCGTGGTGTCTGAGATAACCCAACGCAGCGGTTACGCGAAACGAAAGCCGGTTCGGGTACTTTTCCGCCAGCTTCTTTGCCGTCGCGAGATTTGCTTCGACATCGGTCTCGAGCAGGAGATTAAGATAAGCAAGCTGAGCGGTGGCATCTGGATCTTCAGGCGCGAGCGCAGAAATTTTTTCCGCGGCAGCGAGTTGTGCAGAAACTTCGCCGGTTAGTTGGCTTTGTCGCTGGATTCCACGATAAGCAAAAGCTGCGTGCTCGGGAAACTTGGCCAGTTGTTCGTAGGCCTTGAGGGCGGCGGCGGTGGCGTGGCTGTGTTCTGCGAAATTCGCGACGAAGCGCAACTTGAACGGGTCGCCCGCGGCAAGTCCGACGGCATGGCTCCAATGCAACTCAGCATCGAGCGTGGCATTGCGCTCCTGGGCGGTCCGGGCACGAAAGCTTTCCACAACCGAGGGATCAAACGACAGATCGGAGCGAGTCAAAAGCTCGTCTATTTCATTCCAGCGCTGCAGAATCCCCAGGGCGTCGAGTCGCGTCAGGAAAAGCTCGTTATTTTTGAGCGCCTGTTCGACCGAAAACAACGAGAGGACGCGTTCGGGTTGTTGGTGGAGATTGAGCCATCGGGCGAGCTGAATCGAATCCGCCATTTCGCCCCGGCTCCAGCGCGCGATCGTCTCGTCGTAGATTCGGTTCGCGTCTTCGGGATGAAGTTGGATACGCAAATCGGACGCCAGCAAAGCGTCCGTTATGTTCGAAGGAGAAAGAATGTCGAGCGCTTCCAGGATGCGATTTCGTTCGTCACCAGATAACTCTGGCGCGCGTGCGATCGCCTCGATGGCCGGTCTCTTGTAAATGCCGTCACTGCCTGCGAGTTCCCAAAGGAGATTGCGCGCTTCTGCTCGCTGAACCAAATCCGTTGTTTGCGCGAGCAGATCGGCTAACTGGAAGCGCGCCGCGGGATCGGCAGGCGAGCGTTTGATCGCCAGGCGGGCGAACTTGATCGCTTTGT
>DATMPQ010000336.1:0-3660 GCA_035567015.1 Chthoniobacterales bacterium
CATCGCGTGATTTACGTCGGTAAAGCGCGCGATCTGCGCAAGCGGGTCAGCTCCTATTTCTTGCCTTCAAAACTTGCGGTGGCGGACATCAAAACGCGGGCCATGCTCGAGGCGGTCTGGGATTTCGAGACCCACACCGTACGCAGCGAAGCGGAATCGATTTTGCTCGAGGGCAAATTGATCAAGGAATACCGGCCGCGTTACAATATCTCCTTTCGGGACGATAAGCGGTTCCTCCTCGTCAAGATCGACGTGTCGGAGGAATGGCCACGGTTTCGCCTGGCGCGATTTAGGAAAGATGACGGCGCGCTCTACTTCGGCCCGTATGCACACTCCGGCGCGCTGCGGCAAACGCTCAATTTCATGCGCAAGAAATTTGGCGTGCTCACTTTCGGCCGAGGCTCGCCCACGGAACGCGAATTAAAGTCAGCCACTTACCAAGTGCCGACGCGCTTGAGTGAGATTAGCGCCGGGCAATATCGCGAGCGCGTGGTGCAAGCCTGCGAATTTCTTGAGGGACATTCGCGCGAGATGATCGGGGCGCTCGAAGAAGAAATGCGCAAAGTCGCCGAGAAAATGGATTTCGAGAGAGCGGCCGAACTGCGCAATATGATTGAGGACCTGCGCCACACTACCAAGCCAACGCGACGCTTCACGCGCGGAAGTTTGCCGAGCGCGATCGATCCGATGGCGGATGTGCGGGCGCTGGCCGACGCATTGCAACTTCCGCGCCCGCCCATTGTGATGGAGTGTTTCGACATCTCAAATATTTCCACGACGCACCTCGTGGCTTCGATGGTTTGCTTTCGAAACGGCGTGCCCGACAAGGACAATTATCGCCGCTATCGCGTTCGCACCGTTGTAGGACAGGATGATTTTGCCAGCATGGCCGAAGTCGTTAGGCGAAGATACTCGCGGATTTTGCTCGAAGCGCGCGAAACGAATCCGGATGCGGCGGAGTTTTCGCAAGAGCAAACGGTTGAAGGTTTGCAACGACTAGCGAAGCAAACGTCCAACCTGCCTTCGCCCGGGACGGGCTACGCCGTGGCAAGCGCTCGACGTCCAATCCGCCTTCGCCCGGGACGAGCTACGCCGTGGCGAGCGTTCAACGCCCAACGAATAGACAGCGATGAAAACAAGATGCCGCTCGTTCGTTTGCCTGATCTCATTGTTGTCGATGGCGGGAAAGGTCAGCTCTCCGCCGCCTGCCGCGAGTTGCAACGACTCGGTCTTCACGATCTCCCGATTATCGGCTTGGCCAAGGAACATGAGGAGATTCACCGGCCGGGCCGGGCCCTGCCGTTGCAATTGCCGATCGACTCCGGCGCGTTGCGATTGCTCCAGCGAATTCGCGACGAAGCCCACCGTTTCGCTAACGCCTATCATCAGTTGCTCATGAAAAAACGCGTTGGTGAAAGCATTCTCGATGATTGCCCGGGCGTGAGTCAGAACCGGAAAAATTTGCTGTTGCGCAGGTTTGGTTCCGTTAGTCGTCTGCGCAAGGCGAGCGTGGAGCAGATTGCCTCTACCGAAGGAATTGGACGAAAGCTGGCGGAAGAGGTCCATCGCTTCTTGGGACGCCGTTGAACTATCCACAGATTTCGCACATTAACGCAGGTTATTTGAAATGATCCGGGCCGGAATCTGTAAAAATCTGCGGAACCTATGGCTTTTGCTTTTGTTTTCCAGCGGTGCGGTTGCGCAGACTTTGGAACCGTCGTCGAGTCCAATCGTGACGCCGATTCCAGAAGAAGAGACGATCATTCCGACATTTGAAACGCAAAAACTGGCGCGCACCTACATTCTCGATATTCCCGCGCCACGCGGCCAGATCACCGATCGTCACGGCGTGCCGCTCGCGCAGAACAAGCTCAGCTACAACGTCGCGATCAATTTCCCCACTCCGCTTGATTTTTCCGACGCGCGGGCGCTCAGCTTTGCGCACGAAAAGATCGACAAGGTGGAGAAGTTAATCGGCCGCTCGCTCAAGATTTCTGACGAAGCGATCCTGCGTCATTATCGCAACCGCGGAATCATGCCCTTTGAGATCGTACAGAACCTCACTCAATCGGAATATGATGAAGTGAAAGACCGTTTACCGGCGGCGACGGTCGTGCGGCCGATTTATGTTCGCATTTATCCGAATGGAAAACTGGCCGGGCAAATCGTCGGTTACAGCGGAAAAACCGGCCGGAATCCGGACGGCGTGATCGACAATCACGAAACTCTTTGGCCCGAAACCGAGGGACGTGAAGGCCTCGAGCAAACATTCAACGAAATGCTCACGGGCAAGCACGGGCAATACAAGCTCACCTTCGACAAGGACGGCCGAAAAACTTCCGAGAAGTTGATCGCGCCGCCTGTGCCCGGTGCCAATGTCATCACTACTTTGGATCTTCGCCTCCAGGAACTGGCTGAAAAAGCGCTCGAAGCAAAAGCCAAACGCGGCGCCATCGTTGTTGTCGATCCAAACACGGGCGACATTCTCGCGCTCGCCTCCTGGCCAACTTACGACCCGAATCTTTTCGTTCCCTCGATCTCGACGGAGAAATTTAAGGCGTTGCAGGATGATCCTAACATTCCGCTGCTGCCGCGCGCATTTCGTTCATCTTATCCGCCAGGATCGACATTTAAGATCGCGGTCGGTATCGCGGCGCTGGAAAGCGGTTCGGTCAGACCGGACGACACCTACGAATGCGTGCCTTCCATCGAGATCGGCAACCTCACGTTTCACAATTGGAAAAAAGGCGATCGCGGCGCCTTGAATTTTATTCAGGCTCTCACCGAATCGTGCGACACGTGGTTTTATCAAGTCGGAATCAAAACCGGCGCGGCCCCGATCATCGATTGGGCGCTCAAGCTGGGCTTCGGCGCGAAATGCGGCATCCCGTTGCGAGGCGAGGTGGAGGGACGCGTGCCCAACGACGAATACATGAAAGCGACACACGGCCGCAGATTGCTCAACGGTGACATCGCAAACTTGTCGATCGGGCAGGGGGACACGCAGGTTACGCCGCTGCAAATGGCGCAAGCCATGGCCATCGTGGCTAACGGCGGCACTTTTTTTCAGGCGCGACTCGTGCAACAAGTGCAAACCCTCGACAACCAAATCGTGACTGCTTACCAAGTGCGCGCGAAGAAGACGCTCGACCTTTCGCCCGCGACGCTGGACGAATTGCGCACGGGAATGATCAACGCTGTCAACGGCGCTGGCGGAACCGGGCACGGAGCGAGTCTCGATAATGTCGAAGTCGCCGGCAAAACCGGGACTGCGCAATGGGGACCGAAAAATAAGGAGCGCACTGCCGCGTGGTTCGCAGGATTCTTGCCGTCCGATCAACCGCAATATGCTTTCGCGGCGCTTTACGAAGGCGATGTTGGCAGCAAAGTACACGGCGGATCCGCGGCCGCGCCGATGATTGCGGACATTTTCAAAGATATTTACAAAGGCCAGCAGGCGAACCCCGAAAGCATTCGGGGTCGTCAGCGTCGCGAGCCCCCCCGCGGACAAAAAATTCCGCGCGCGGAACCGGTTGAGGAAGATGAGTCGGATTAGAGACACGAATTACACGAATTGGCACGAATCTCACAACGCTGATTCCATCCTACCAATACGTCTTACGTTTTCGTGTGAATTCGTGAAATTCGTGTCTATGCCGC
>DATMPQ010000337.1:0-8661 GCA_035567015.1 Chthoniobacterales bacterium
CTTCGCGCTCAACCTCGGCGCGGGCGCCTTTCTCTTCACAACCCGCCGCAATTTCGATGCGACTGGCGGATTCGATGAGCAATTTTTTATCGGTGAAGAAATCTATTTTAGCCTCGCCCTGAGAAGAGTTGGACGCTTCAAAGTTTTGCGCGAACCGATCCTCACTTCCGGGCGAAAATTGCGCATGTACTCTGCACGCCACATTTTGTTGCGTTCATGCGCGATCATGATCAGAGGGACCCGCGCGGTGCGCTCGCGAGATAAACTTGAATTTTGGTACGACGGCAAACGCGAAGATCCCGGCCCGGTGTAGCGATCGTCCATCTGCCCTGCGATCTAGGGTGCGATCTAATCGACCGAGATCAGTCAAAATGAAGATAGGAAATCCCCGCAGCCCGCCGCGCGACGAATATCCGGCGATTGACGAAGAAGCACGGAAGAAATTTCAGCGGCGCTCTCTGAGCGCTGACAAAATTCGCAACACGCACTCGAACAGCTATCATAGACCGCCGCTACAGAGAATATCGATTTTGGCCGCACGAAAAGTGTGGATTTCGAATTGGCGAACCTGATATCCTCGCCGGCCTAACCAAAACAAACCTATGCTACACATCATCTGGTCCATTATTGTGGGAGCCTTCGTTGGCTGGATTGCCGAGTTAACCCTGGGAGCCCGCCTCGGGTTCTGGAAATGCGCGTTGTTGGGCATCGCCGGTTCGATCATCGGCGGCTTGATCGCGCGACTCTTCTCGAGGCCAGCGCCCGGATCTGCGTTTCACCCGGCCGGTTTCATCATGTCGATCATCTGTTCGATCTTGTTGCTCTATCTTTGGCTGAAGTTTGCCGCGACGCCCGCATAATTTGAAAACGTCGAACTTTACCAGCGATGCGGAAGTTGCAGCGCTGGTCGAAGCTTTTGAAACTGGGACCATCCCGGCATCCGAATTCACTCACGTCGCGCATATCGCAGTGGCGCTGAGGTACCTCGAAAACCTGGTGCCGAACCAAGCGCGAGAGCGGATGCGCGAAAGAATTCGCGCGTTCGCAACACATCACGGCGCCGGCAATCTTTACCATGAGACGCTGACCACGTTCTGGATGCAATTGCTCGAACATGTCGCCCAGACGTACGATGTCGAACTTCCACTCTGGCAGCGCATCAACTTAATCGTCGCGCGCTGGGGAACCTCGGCCCCAGTTCGAGCGCATTACACTCGCGAGTTGATCACATCCAAAGCCGCCCGCGAACATTGGATTCCGCCGGATCGGTTGGCGCTGCCGTTCTGAGCTCACAGCAGCGCGACTTGCGGAAACGCCTTCTTCGTTTACAATAGGCGCTTCGTTTATGGAGGAGAGCACGGAAACGTTGAGCATCACGGAGTTCCAGCTGCATGAAAGGGATACGGGCAGCGCGGATGTGCAGGTTGCACTTCTTACGCGCCGGATCGAGCATCTGACCGAACACCTGAAGACCAACGCCAAAGATCATTCCTCGCGCCGCGGCCTGCTTAAGATGGTCGCGCAACGCCGGAGTTTGCTCGATTACTTAAGCAAAGCGAAAGCCGATCGCTACAAAAAGTTGATCGACAAGTTAAACCTGCGGAAGTAATCGCGCCGATCTTTGGGGAAGTCGCGTTCATCGTTTTCCCGTTCGAAGCCAGACGTAAATTAGAAACACAATAATCAGCAGTCCGGGCCGCACGAACCACCTTGGATTTAGGTTTTAGCCCCGAAAGCATTCGGGGCTAAAACCTACAGTCAAGGTGACCGGCCTGGAACTCGCACATCCAGGAAGTTATATGCAACACAAGGTCACGGCCCAAATCGGGGCCACTCACATCTCCATCGAGACCGGCAAAATCGCTAAGCTCGCCGACGGCGCCGTCATCGTTTCATGCGGCGATACCATGGTGCTGGTCAGCGCCGTCTCGGCCACTACTATCAAAGAAGGTCAGGATTTTTTTCCTCTCACGGTCGATTATCGTGAAAAAGCGGCGGCAGCGGGAAAATTCCCGGGTGGTTATTTCAGGCGCGAAGGCCGGCCGACGGAAAAGGAAACGCTCACCTCGCGCATGACCGATCGGCCACTTCGGCCGCTCTTTCCCCAAGGATATTTCTACGACACCCAAGTCATCAGCCTGCTCCTCAGCGCGGATGGAGAAAATGATCCGGACATTCTCGCGCTCAACGGCGCGTCGGCTGCGCTGTGTGTTTCCGACATTCCGTTCGCTGGACCGATTGGCGCCGTGCGTGTCGGTCGCGTGAATGGCCAGTTCGTCGCTAACCCAACGCACACGGAGCGCACTCACAGCGATCTCGATCTTGTTTACGTCGGTACGGAAAACGACGTGATCATGATCGAAGGCGCCGCTAAGGAATTGCCGGAAGTCGAGTTTGTGAGAGCGCTTGAGTTCGCACACGGACATGCTCGCGAAATGGTTCGCATTCAAAAGGAGCTCGCCGCGCAAGTAGGCAAACCGAAACGCGAGATGCCGCTGCTCCAGGTGAATCAAGACCTGCTCGAAATCGCCTACCGGGTGGCAGGCGATCGGATCGAGAAGGCGCTTTATACCGAGGGCAAGGTCGCGCGCGCTAAAGCAGTCGATGCTCTGCGCGAAGAAGTAAAGGCGGCCATCCTGGAAAAACATCCCGAAGCGGACAAGTTCGCCATCTCCCAAGCGTTCGATCACGTTCAGAAGAAAGCGTTTCGCATCAGCATTCTCGACAAGAGGAAGCGCGTCGATGGCCGCGCGTATCAGGATTTGCGGGCGATCAGTTGCGAAGTTGGGGTGCTGCCGCGCGCACATGGCTCGGCGATTTTTCAGCGCGGCGAAACCCAGGCGCTCGCGCTGGCCACGCTCGCGCCGATCGAAGAAGCGCAGATGATCGATGCCTACGGCGGTGGCGAACAATCGAAGCGGTTCATTTTGCATTACAACTTTCCGCCGTTCAGCGTCGGTGAAACCGGGCGCACTGGCGGCGCGAGCCGGCGCGAGATCGGTCATGGCGCGCTGGCTGAGCGTTCGCTCGAACCGGTTGTGCCAAGCGAAAATGATTTTCGTTACGCCATCCGCATTTCCAGTGAGATCATGGAATCAAACGGATCGACATCGATGGCGAGTGTGTGTGGGGGAATGCTCGCGCTCATGGATGCCGGTGTGCCGGTGAAAACGCCGGTCGCAGGAATTTCCATCGGCCTGGTTACCGAGTACGGCGAAGATCGACAATTGCAACGCTACGAATTGCTTACCGACATCATCGGTTCTGAGGATCATTTTGGCGACATGGATTTCAAACTTTGCGGCACGGATGCCGGCATCACCGGTTACCAGCTCGATCTGAAGCTCCCCGGCATCAGCCACAAAATCATAGCCGAGGCGATTTTGCGCGCCAAAGAAGCGCGCACAAAAATTCTCGAGATCATGCGTAGTGCCCTCGATAAACCGCGGCCGGAGTTGTCAAAGTACGCGCCCCGCATCGAGACGATCAAAATCAATCCGGAGAAAATCGGCGCACTCATCGGCCCGGGCGGCAAAACCATCAAGGGGATCGTCGCAGAGACCGGCGCGGAAATTAACATCGAAGACGACGGCTCGGTGCACATTTACGCCACCAGCGGTGAGAGCATGGCGCGCGCGAAAGAAATTATCGGCGGCATGACCCGCGAAATCGAGATCGGCCAGACTTACCAAGGCCGCGTCGTTTCCGTGAAGGAGTTCGGCGCCTTTGTCGAAGTTTTCCCCGGCAAGGACGGCCTCGTTCATATTTCCGAGCTCGCAGATTTTCGCGTCAAACGAACGGAGGACGTCGCGAAAATCGGCGACATGATCTGGGTCAAATGCATCGGCATCGACGACAAAGGCCGGGTCAAGCTCTCACGCAAAGCTGCGCTCAAAGAACGCGCCGAAGCCGAGACTGGACAGGCTGCTACTACCGACTACGAGCCGGCGGGTCGCTAGCAAATCTTCCTGTAGCGGCGCTCTGTGAGCGTCGCCTGAATAATGAGACGGTCATAGACCGCCGCTACAGCATCGAGCGTCATGAAAGCTGGTTTCCTTGAGAAACTGATCGAGCGACTCGGCCGCATCGGCCCGGAGGAGGTGCAGAATTATTTTCTGCGGCTGGCGCAGGAGAAAGGTTTTCTCGAGACCGTCTTTAACGCCATCCAGGAAGGGATCATCGTAACCGATTCGAAAGGGCGCATCACCTATCTCAACGATGCGGCCTGCGAACTATTCGGACTTGAGGCTAGCGATGCCATCGGCAAACGGCTCGACGAACGCATGCGCGGTCTTGATTGGGAATCACTGACGCAAAGCGGAGGACCAGTCAGCCGCGACATGGAAATTTTCTATCCAGCGAACCGGTTTATTAATTTCTACACCGTGCCGCTGATGATCGAGCACCGCGATTCTGTAGCCGGGGAGGATGTCCCCGAACCGCTGCGGTCGGCGACCGTGGCTACAGGAGACCAGGTTGGTCACGCGATGATTTTGCGCGACATCACCGAGAGCCGGCGCTCCGCGCAGCAGACGCTCGAGTCCGAGCGATTAAACGCGCTCACCTTGCTCGCCGCCGGCGTGGCGCACGAGATTGGCAACCCGCTTAATTCGCTGCACATCCATTTGCAGTTGATGGAGCGCAAAGTGCGCAAACTGAAGGGTGAAGCGCGTCACGAATTGCATGAATCAATCGACGTCGCGCGCGCCGAGATAGGCCGGCTCGATTCTATCGTCACGCAATTCCTGCGCGCGATCCGGCCTTCCAAGCCGCAGCTGCACCCGGAAAACGTGAACGCAATTGTCGATGAAGCGGTGCGCTTTTTCGCACCCGAAATTCAGGATCGCGACGTCGTGGTCGAGCAGGAACTGCGTTCCGATCTGCCGCTGCTCCAGCTCGATCGCGACCAGATTAAGCAGGCGCTCTACAACGTGATCAAGAACAGCTTGGAAGCGATGAAGCGGCGCGGCATCCTGCGCATCCGCACCGACATGGACGACGCGCACGTTCTTATTAGTTTTATTGATACCGGCGGCGGCATGTCCCCGGAGAATCTTAGCCGCGTTTTTGAGCCCTATTTCACAACCAAATCGTCCGGTACCGGCCTCGGTCTCTTGATTGTGCGCCGCATTGTGCGCGAACACGGCGGCGAATTGTCGATTGAAAGCAGCCAGGGTAAAGGCATCACGCTGACCATTCGTCTGCCCTATCTGGACAAACGCGTTCGCATGCTTGAGGCGGGAACCGCAGACCGTCCCAAATAGCCGGCGGTCTCATTCCCCGTTAAATGTCCTTTTCAACCACGCCTCCAACTCGCGCAAGAGAAGCCCGAGATAAGCGCCGGGTGATTCCTTGAAAAGCTCGACAATGCGCGGGCTGAGGTCTTGTTTCGGCTCTTTAATAGTTCCCGAAAGATGAACCGTCGCCCAAAGATAACCGCCGCGCTCGCGGGTAAATATTTCCTCCGGCTTCGGCAGCCAGTCGAGATATTCGCGTGTGACCCCAAGCGCGATGGCCCCGCCTAACGAACCGCGATCGATCGAAATCGCGCCTTCAATCCGAAATCTTCCCTTCTCTTCGAGCGCAATATTTTTGATCTCAATCTTCGGGTAACGCCAGGCCAAATCGAGCGAGCAATCACTCAGCCGCAAATGCTCGAGGGATTTTTTTTGCGCCAACGCCGCAAGCTTTTCCAGAAACGGAAGGCTGTCGATCCGCGCACCGCTCACGCGCAAAGATCCTTCACCTGCCGAACTTTCCAGCTTTGGATTTCCTCCCGTCCAGTGAACTGCGCCGGCGCCTGAGCCGGCAAAATGTTCTTTCCAATTTGAGGGCAGCCAACCGCGAATTGGCAGCCGATCGAAACTCACATTGAAATCGACGCTCTTATCTTTGCCAATGCCCACCCCTCCCGCGCCGTGAATGCTTCCGTCGCTTCCCTCGGCGAGCGTGCTGGGCGCAAGATCGAGATCGTAAAGCGTGAGCAGCGTTTTGGTGATCAGCAAGTGCATCTGGCGCAGATAAAGATCGGGAATGAGCGCCATCTTCAGGGTGCCGCCGGTTGCGCGATATTCGAAGTCGCTCCCATGCGGCGTAATCAGCAATCGCGCGCCGAAAAAGCCCGCTCGCTCGCCTCGGAATTGCCAGGTCACATTGGCCGGTTCCGATTCTATGTGCTTGAGATAAACGCGATTCGGCAAAAAAATCGAGAACCACGGCTTCGATGAAACCCCTTCCGGATTGGCCTCGTAAATCTGGATTCCCACTTCGCCCGCTTGAATGTGCACGTCGTCCAGCTCCCAGCGCCGTAGAAAAATACCCCAGGGATTAAACTTCGCCGTCAGGCCGCGAGCATCCATTATCTTGAGCGCTTTCTTTCCATCGCTGGCTTGAAAGCGCTCGCTTTCTACCGTCGCATAACCGGCGCGGCGGATGGGCGCATAATGTCCGCTCGGAAAGTGCAGGCCTTTAGCCGTCTCGTTCTCGAGCCTGGCGCGAAATCGATCGCTCTCGACGTAATGAGTGAGCCGGAGATTGAGAAGCGGGACCGCGCCGGCCGCGACGGCGAGAAAAATCCCGCTCGCTGCGGAAACGATCAGCCAGCGCCGTCGAGTCATCGCGTGAGCGCGACCGAGAGCGCAAGCCCGTACACAATTAAGATCAAAATTTGATCTTCACGGTACTGTGGCCAAGTCGCCGACGCCGGCTACAAATTCATATTTTGCCCGGACTGACCCAGTTCAATGATCTCCCTCCACGGTATATTTTGCGTCTTTCACTTGTTTGCGGACTGCTTGGAAAAGCCGCCCGATTCCGATCTGACTAATCCGGTTGGCCACGAACGCCGGAATGAGGCCGCCGGTGTCGGTATAAACGGAATAGGTGGCCCGGGTTTTGTTTGTGCCATCCGGCTCCAGCAGCCACCCGCCGTCGCACACTTTTATCCGGATAACGCCTTTCTTTTCCGGAGGACCGAGTTCATTCGCCGGCGCCCACTGACTGAAATAGACCAGACCACCAGAGGCAGGCCACGACTTATTCCAGACGCGCAACGTGTAATCGCGGTCGGCGCAAATTTTCGGCGAGAGCCGTTGGTATCCCACGAGGCTATCGCTTTCGCGTTTAACCAGCCGGCATTCGGTCAGGTAGGGCATGAAGCTGGGGTAATTCTCAAAATCATCGATCACCTCATGAACCGCGTGAGTCGGTGCGTCAATCGGGCCAATCGCTTTGAATTCTTTGAGCGACGAGCCTGAATGAGGACGACTGAAAATGGCAACGTCCTTGGTTTGCGTGACTAGTTTCCAGCCCTCGCTCGCGTTGACGGAATAGGAAGGTTCGGCAGCGAGACCGATTGTTAAGGCCAGAACAAAGCTCAGCGCGACTGCGCCAAGAATCGGCCGTTCCATCTCGAACAATACCGATTCTGCCATGATGCGCTCCTATAATTTTCGGGAGCCATCGACTATTTAGCGATTGAGCGATTGAGCGATTAGCGGACAATGAATCGCGGAGTAGTTAACTCCCTCATTCTTTAATTCCTTAAATGGTTTCCATTCAGCCCACCATCCTCATTGTCGATGATGAGAAGCATACGCGCGATGGCTTGCGGCGTTTGCTCGAAAATGATTACGATGTGTATGTCGCGGCCGACATCGCCGGCGCGAACGATGTGCTCGAACGCGAGCAGATCGACATTCTCCTTACCGATCTGCGCCTCGGTAATGAAGATGGGATGATGTTGATCGACCGCGCGCTGAAGATGCCGCACCTGCCGATCTGCATCATGATGACGGCGTATGGCTCGGTTGACATCGCGGTCGAAGCGATGAAACGCGGCGCCTATGATTTTGTCACCAAGCCGCTTAATCTCGACAAGATCGAAATGTTGATCGCGCGTGCGCTCGGCGCGCGGAAGCTGGAGCAGGAAAATCGCTCCCTTCGGCAGCAAGTGGACGAGCGTTACGGCCTGGAAAACATCATTGGCGAATCGGCTGCGCTGTGTGAAGTGCTCGACACTATTCGGCAGGTCGCTCCTTCTTCGGCAAACGTGCTGATCGAAGGCGAGAGCGGCACGGGCAAAGAGTTGGCCGCGCACGCCATTCATAATCTGAGCCGGCGAAATAAGGCGAAATTCGTGACGGTCCATTGCGCCGCGCTTTCGCCACAATTGCTCGAGAGCGAATTGTTCGGTCACGAGAAAGGCGCATTCACCGGCGCCCACGAGCGCCGGATCGGTCGGTTTGAACAGGCGAACGGCGGCACGATTTTCCTCGACGAAGTGGCCGAGATCGACTCGAGCACGCAGGTCAAATTGCTGCGGGTGATGAGCGAGGAGCGAGCGTTCGAGCGCGTGGGCGGCAATCAAACCCTGCGCGCGGACGTGCGGATCATCGCCGCCACCAACAAGAATCTCGAAGCGCTCGTGCGCGAAGGGAAATTCCGCGACGATCTTTTCTTTCGCCTGAACGTCGTGCGCCTCACGATGCCGCCGTTACGTGAGCGCAAGGAAGATATTCCACTTCTCATCCGCGGATTCTTGCGCCATTTCTGCAAGGCGAACGAAAAGCCTCTTATTGATCTAACGGCCGACGCCATGGACGCACTCCTCACTTACAACTGGCCCGGAAACGTGCGCGAGCTACGCACCGCGATCGAGCA
>DATMPQ010000338.1:0-4055 GCA_035567015.1 Chthoniobacterales bacterium
ATGGTGGAGAGCCGATGCGCGATCGCGATCACGGTGCGTCCAGCGGAGAGCACCTCCAGTGCGCGCTGAATTTGCTCTTCTGATTCCGAATCGAGCGCTGAAGTGGCTTCGTCCAGGAGGAGAATCGGCGCGTTTTTCAGCAGCGCGCGCGCGATGGCCAGACGCTGCTGTTGCCCACCTGAGAGCATGCAGCCTTTATCGCCGATTATCGTTTCGTATCCATGCGGCTGCGCGATGATAAAGTCATGTGCGAAGGCGGTGCGGGCCGCGGCGTAAACTTCTTCCGGGGTGGCGTCGAGACGTCCGAACTGAATGTTGTTAAGGATGGTGTCGTGAAACAAAAATGTGTCTTGAGTGACAAGGCCGATCTGTTTCCGCAAGGATTGTTGTGTGAGCGTGCGCAAGTCGCGGCCATCGATCCGCACGCTGCCAGAGATCGGATCGTACAAACGTAGAATGAGCGAGAGGATGGTTGATTTCCCCGCGCCGCTCGCCCCGACCAGTGCGTAATTCTTCCCCGGCTCAATCTGAAGATTGATGTCCTTAACCGCATCGGAGGAGCCGCTGGCATAGCGGAAAGTAACATTCTCGAGATCGATCCGGCCTTCGGACGAAGGCAACGCAATCGCGCCGGGGGCGTCCTGCACGGTCGGCTCCGAATCCAAAATGTTGAAAATTTCCCTGCTCGCGGAGATCGACAGTTGCATCGAGATGTGGATTTTGCTGAGTGTCTTGATCGGGTCGTAGAGAATAAAAATGCCTGAGATCAATCCGAAAAACCGTCCGGCGCTCAGATTTACGGCGTAAACATACAGTAATGCCAGGCCCACGCCCATCGCCGCGATGGATTCCACTAGCGGCCCTGTCGCTTCCATCGACTTGATCATTCGCATCATGTTGGAGAATTGAAGCTGATTGCTTCGGCGGAACGATTTCTCCTGATGCTCTTCACGGGTAAACGATTTGATCACCCGGATGCCGGCGAACGTTTCCTGCATGGTCACGACCATTTGCCCCATGTCTTCGTACTGGTGCTGCACCGCCTTGCGGGAGCGCCGGCCATAAATACGAATGGGCAACAGACAAATCGGAAAAAGGACCAGGGTTACAACGGTAAACTTCCAATCCATCAGGAGGAGAACAATAATTCCGCCAACGATGGTGATTGGCTGTTTGAACAGGTCGCTGCTCACGGCGGTCAGCGCCATCTGCATACCACGCGTGTCGTTGGTAATGCGCGACATGAGAAATCCGGCCCGCATCTTGTTAAAGAACTCCATCGAATGGCGCACAATCTTGGCGAAGAGCTGATTCCGAATGTCGGTCGCTACTTTGTTGCTTACCCAATTCATGTAGTAAGCGTTCCCGTACGAACAGAGGCTGCGGATCGTCATGATCGCGGGAATGGCCAGGCTGATAAGAAGAATCGAAGTAACCTTTGGACCTGTGTCTAAGACTTCAAGATTCGAGCGCAATGCTGTCGGGTTGGGAGCCGCTCCATGGAAGACGACGCTCGTCACCCTGGCGATGGCTAGCGGGAAGAGCGAACTGACCATGCCGGCAGCAAAACCAAATGACAGGCCAAGTATAAAACGCCACTTGTACGGCGTGACGTAACTGTATAGCCGCCGATACGGCCCCCATGCAGCCCGAAAGGTCTGCCAGAATGACGGTTTTTTCTTTACCGCTTTTCCCTTGCTCATGAAATTTGCGCTGCCGGAGCCGACAGCAGCGAATCCATAGCACCAATCACCGCCTCCGTCGAGATTTGCTTCATCGGAACACGTGCCTGATCGGTCGAGAATTCGAGAACCGCCGTTGGCGAATCTCCCTGCAAGATCAAAGCCGGACTCTCGCGCGGCCGCCAATGAAACGGGTTCGTTGGCCCAAAAAGAACCACTTGGGGCGTTTGGGTTGCGGCCGCGAGATGCATAGGAGCGGAGTCAACCGTCACAACAAGACGCGCCTGCGCGATCAGCGCCGTCAGGGTGAGCAAATCTGTCTTGCCGGAAAGATCGATGATTGGTTGCCGCAGTTTGGCCTTGATCTCACGAATATGTTCCTGCTCGAGCTCCGAACTGCCGCCGGTCAAAACAAGATCGACATCGCAATCTCGGCGCGCGTGATCGATCACATCGGCCCAGCGCTGCGTTTCCCAAAATTTTTCTACGCGCGCCGAGCCCGGATGAAAAATGATGAAGGAATTGTCGATCTTTGAATCACCGCGAAGCTTTTCCGCTTGTTTGCGCGCCGCGCGCGGCAGTGCCAGGTGCAATGCGGGAGAAGCATTGCAAATCCCGAGTGGCTCGAGCAAGGCCAGATGATAATCCAACGTGTGCATCTCCCGCATCCGATGGCGCGCAAACTCGTTGTAAAGGCGAGCCCGGCTCTTTGACTGGACCTTGATTCGATGAGAGACGACGCGTTTTTGTGCGCCGGAGAGAAAGGCAAGGAGAGCGGAGCGATCGTTTCGTGTGAAGTCAATACAGTAATCAAACTTTTCTCGCGCGACGGCAAAAAACATTGTCACGTCCCTTAGGTTGCGCCGCGTCACTAGCGTCCGATTGAGGCTTGCGATGGCTGGCAACAAGTCTGCGCATTCGCGGGAAACGACAAGTGTAATGCTCGCTCCAGGAAATTTTTCTCGCAATGCCGCAATGGCCGGCGTCGTTAAAATCAAATCGCCGATCCGTTTGAGCTGAAGAAGCAAAATTTTCATGCAAAAAATTGCGCCAATTAAAGTAGCACAAGCGTCTTCTTGTGGTCCCCACGCGCAGGCCTCAACCGCAGACTTACGCCACTTTGCGCATCGCGACTTCGTAAGCATCGAGCAAGCGCGTGCGAAAATGGTCCCAAGTGAAATTTTCAACAACCCGGCGCCGCGCCATGTTGCCCATCCGTTCAACGATTTCCGGATGTCGCTGGAAATGTTCGAGCGCCGCCGCGATGGCATCGACATCTCCCGGCCGGACGATGACTCCTTCAATCCCATCGCGCACGACATCGCCCGCTTCCCGGGTCGTGATTTGTGGCAAGCCGCAGGCGGCGGCTTCGTAGGTGACCTTGGCGCTCCCTTCCCATTGCGACGGAAAAACGTGCACCGTGCTTTGGCTGAGATAATTCTCCGGATCGCGCACAAACCCGAGCGCGCGGATGTTATCACGCCAGAATTTTTTGAGATAAGGTTTTGCTTCCTCGTGGATGGAACCAACAAGCCACAGCTCGGCGTTTGGTAGATTCAGGCGATGCCATACTTCGAGCAGATGGTGAATGCCTTTGCGCTCGATCAATGCCCCGGAAAAAATGGCGCGGAATTTTTCTGGTCGACGGCCCGGCTTGAAACGATCCACATCCACGCCGCGCGGGAGATAAAATAATTTTTCCTCCGGGAAACCTTGCACGCGAAACGTGTCGGCCGCCATCTCCGATAAGACAAGGAGCAGATCGGCGAGTTCGTATTCCTCGATGAAACGCCTGCGCTCAAGCAGTAATCCGGATTTCCCTTTCCGAAACCACGGTAAGCTGCTCGTCGATCCGGTGCCGCCCGGCTCGTCCGTTTTCAGCCTTCCGCGATCGCGATGCCAGGTTGGAATCTCGACAATCGATGGGATTCGACGTTGTTTTGCGACCCGAAGCGACTGCAAACAGTCACCCGACCAGCTGTGAAACAAATCGTAGCGCCCGTTCGTCAAATGCCGCGACGCGATCCAATCAAGATATTTCTTTTTTGCGCCATAATAGTAAGGCCGGTCGAGAAACGAGATAAGACGAACTGGATGCCAACGCAGCGAATAGATCAGCGACGCGGGAATCTCTTTTTGCCGGTTGTCATAGGCGATTGCTTTTCCGAGAAATCCGCCGCGATACGAGGCGCGCAACGTCTCGAACGCGTCCGTGTCCAATCCCGAACCGCCGATACGAGCGAAGATGGAGTAGAGCAAATGCGTCGGCAGCACGCACGGCGCCGGCGAGGCGGAACGTGACGGAGAAGGGGCGTATAGAGTTTCACCTGGCATTAGATTATAACTATTCTGGCGGAACGTTAGCAAGTAAAG
>DATMPQ010000339.1:0-2604 GCA_035567015.1 Chthoniobacterales bacterium
TCGCCTCAGTGCTCGGCAAGCGATGCGCTTGCCCTACAACAATCCCACGTAATTGCACTTTGCACCGGTAACGCAACGCTCAGAAGTTTTTGCTTCCACCGGGCGTCGCATCGATTTCGGCACGCAAGTGTTCCGAACTAAAAGGAAGGCCCAGCTCCCGACCGTTGATGAAGAGCGTTGGAGTAGTCCTTACGCCACGCGAGACGCCCTGTTGTCCCTCCCAAAAGACACGCGCTTTGACTTCATCGCTGTTCGAATCTTTGGCGAACCGCTCCACATCCAGGCCGAGGGAACGAGCATACTCAGTGAAAAGCCGTCCCGCAGTCGCGGGATCAGAAGCTTTGCTCCAGACTGCCTGATTTTTGTAAAGTAAATCGTGCATTTCCCAGAAGTGTCCTTGCAAGCCGGCCGCTTCGGCAGCGAGCGCCGCCCCGATCGCATGCGAATGCATCGCCAGAGGATAATGCCGGAAGACCACGCGCAGCCGGTGCCCGTAATCCTGCTCGATTTGACCAATTACGGCAGAAACCGTGGCGCATGTGGGACACTGGAAGTCGCCGAATTCTTCCAGCGTGACCGGCGCGTCTGGGTCGCCGCGAACGTGCAGCGGCTCCGCTCCCGGTTGACCGGGCGATCCCGCGACTGCGGGACTGCCAACCGCACTCGTGCGCTGCTTCGCGCGGTAGAGTATCGCACCGGCGCCGGCCGCGAGCACTGCAACCGCGGCGATGATTACGAACGGAAGATAGGGCTTCATGGAAAGATCAGCGGATTTTCAAGGACATTGCCAACATCGGCAACTGACTATTTTCCAACGCCAAGCGGGGGCCGCTTTTCCTCGCCTAAGATTTGAGCGGCGTTTACCAGCGCGACGTGCGAGAAGGCTTGCGGAAAATTGCCGAGCTGCCGTTTGCCGATCGGGTCGTATTCTTCCGAAAGCAAACCGAGATCATTTCGCACACCGAGCAAACGCTCGAAAAGTTCGCGTGCTTCCGTTTCGCGGCCAATGCGATGCAAACAGGAGGCCAGCCAGAACGAGCACGGCAAAAAAACGCCTTCACTTCCGGGCAATCCATCAACACCCTCTTCTTCCGGTCGATAGCGAAGCACGAAACCATCTCGCATGAGCTCGCGTTCGATCGCCTCGATTGTCCCGCGCACTCGCTTGTCGGTAAATGGCAGGAACCGCGCGAGCGGCATCATGAGCAAGCTCGCGTCGAGAGCATCCGATCCGTAAAACTGAGTAAAAGCTTTCTTCTTCGTACTGTATCCCCGCGCGCAAACTTCCGCATGGATTTGATCGCGAATTTTCTTCCACCGACCGACATTTCCTGTGGCCGTGCATCCGCATTCCTCCACCAGTTTGACAGCACGGTCGAAGGCCACCCACGCCATCATTTTGGAATGGGTGAAATGTTTCGGGCCGCCGCGCACCTCCCAAATTCCCTGGTCCGGCTTGTTCCAATTTGATTCGAGAAAATTTATCAAGGCGACCTGCAGGCGCCAATCGGTCTCGCGGTTTTCGATTCCGGCCTGGTGCCCCCGATACATTGTGCCCAACACTTCGCCATAGACATCGAGCTGAAACTGATTGGAGGCAGCGTTGCCAATGCGCACCGGCTTTGAATTTTCGTAACCGGATAACCAGCGAATCTCGAACTCTTCCAGACGGCGTTCGCCGCGCACGCCGTACATGATTTGCATTTGATCGGCGCTGCCGGCAATCGCGCGCAAGAGCCATTCACGCCAGCTCTTTGCTTCGTCGTGATAACCGGCGCTGACCAGGGCAACGAGCGTGAGAGTCGCATCGCGCAACCAGCAGTAGCGATAATCCCAATTGCGAACGCCGCCGATTTCCTCGGGCAAGGATGTGGTCGCCGCGGCAACGATTCCACCGGTCGGCGCAAACGTCAGGCCTTTGAGGACGATGAGCGAACGAACAACCGCGTCATGCCACGGAGTTTTGGGGTGGCACCGCTTCGCCCATTTTTTCCAATATCTTTCCGTGTCGCGCAACGCATGCTCCGGAGTCACTTTTTTCGGAGGCTCGGAATGCGATGCAAACCAGGTGAGCACAAACGGAACGCGCTCACCTTTCTTGACAATGAATTCGGCGACCGTGGTCAAATCTTTGCCCCGCGTTTTGACCGGCGTGCGCAAAATGAGTCCGTTCGGACCGGCGATCGCTTCCAATCCGCCGTGCCCCGTTCGCACCCACGGTATGGTGCGCCCGTAATCGAACCGGATGATCAGCTCCATCTGTATCGCGACTTCACCGCTAAGTCCCTCAACGATGCGAATCAGGTCGGGATTTTCGCCGCGCGGCGGCATGAAATCGATCAGACGCACGGCACCATCTTTTGTTTCGACTTCAGTTTCGAGAATCAATGCATCCCCGCGATATCGGCGAGTTGTTCTCTCGATCTTTTCTTTCGGCCCAAACCGCCAGTGGCCGTTGTCGCGGGTGCCTAACAACGACGCGAAGCAGGCACCGGAATCGAAGCGTGGAAGGCAAAGCCAATCCACACAGCCATCGCGACTGACCAGCGCGGCGGTCTGCGTATCGCTCAAAAACGCATAATCTTCGATCTTCGTCTGTCCGTT
>DATMPQ010000340.1:0-7023 GCA_035567015.1 Chthoniobacterales bacterium
CATCGTCGATAGCGGCGCGGGAACAACGGTTCTGGGAAAAGAAATCGCGGTCCGCGGCGGCGTGCTTCCAGGAGGTCTGCCGCTCGTCTCCGATACCAGTGCTGGTCACAGGGTATACATCAGCGGTGGCGAGGTGAACGAACTCGCCATTGGCGACTTTAAAATAGCCAAAGCCCAAGTCGACCTGGCGCCCATATCCGGCGACGTTCTCAAGTCAAAAATCGCCGGCGAGGCAAACGCGGGACTTTTAGGCGAAGAATATCTTTCGTTCAATTTCGCAGTCATCGACATCGGCGGAATGAGCCTTTATCTGCGACACACCGATGTGCGATAAGAATGGTGCCGTTGTTGTCGGCGCCATTCTGTTGGATCGGCCCCCTTTATCCAGGAAAGAATCGTTGACCTTGCTCGCGGCAATCGAATACTTCGGCGGCATTTATGTCGATGCGGAAAATTTTGATCACAATCGCGATCGCGTGGCTGGCGGCGATTACGCTCGCGCACGCATTGCTGAATCTGCATCTGTTTAATTCCAAACACGCAACCGCAGCCGATCAGAAGAAATTCCGGATTGGATTTTTGCCGGTCACTTGTCATCTCACCTGCCCGGTGACGGATTTCATCAACAAACAGATGACCGGCGACAGTATTTTTGAGCCAGTGCGATTCAACGGCTGGCCGGAATTAAAAGAGGCTTATCTCTCCGCTTATACGCCGGCCACGTTCATTCTCGCGCCCATGGCGATGGCTTTGCGCGAACAAGGCGTGCCGATCAAAATCGTTTATCTCGGTCACCGCGACGGTTCCGCGGTGATGGTGCATAAAGATTCGCAGATTTACCGGATGGAAGATTTGCGCGGGAAACGCATCGCGGTGCCGAACCGATTTTCAAATCAGCGGCTGCTGGTTTTTCGCGCGCTGAAACAGGCGGGCATGTCGATCAAAGACATCGAGCTTGTCGAGATGCCACCGCCCGACATGCCGGCGGCGCTTTACGCTAAAGCGGTGGACGCGATTTCGAGCGGAGAACCGTTCATGGCACAAACGGAACTCGATGGTTACGGCCGTGTCCTGTGGTTGACGAAAGATGTGTGGCCAAATTTCATTTCGTGCGTCCTCGCCGTGCACGAGGACATGATCAAAAACAATCGTCCGACCGTGCAGTGCCTGGTTGATGGAATTTCAAAGAGCGGAAAATGGATCGACAAGAGCATGGACCATCGGATGGAAGCCGCGCAGTTCGTGAGCAAATTTTATTACAATCAGAATCCGCGACTGCTCACGTTCGTGCTGAGCAAGCCACCCGATCGCGTGAAATACACAAATCTGACGCTGCGCAAACCGGACTTCGAGGAAATCGAAAAACTTGGCCGCGAAGCCGGCATTCTGAACGGCACCGCGCATTTCGAGGATTACACTGACGCCTCATTCGTAACCGACGAAACCGCGGTGCAACCGTACGCGTGGGAGCCGCCGACAAGGCGATGAGCGCGGATTCGGAAACCCTGGGGAGCGCAGGCTGCCAGTCCGCCAGTCGGACGGACTCGTCCCGTGGCGAGCCGGCGGTGTCCGGCAGCTTGCCAGACACATCGAAGGACGTCGCGCCAGATATCGACCCGCGCACCTGCACGGCGGCTTTTCGGCAGGTTGCCGAAAGGAACAGCCCAGCGGCGTCTGCTCCCCGGAAACGTGTCTCCGGCAAAAGATTGTTCGTTTGGCCGCCGAGTACTGACGCGCTTCTCTGGCGAATCGTTAGACCGGTCGGCATGGCTGCGCTTTTTCTGACTGCGTGGGGCCTCGCGGTTCGTTGGTCGGGCAGCGATTTATTTCCGACTCCAGGAAACGTGGTGGCCGGCATTGTCGAGCTGATTCAGAAAGGTCTGCTCTTTAAATACATCGTCGCCTCACTTTTCCGCGTGTCGTGGGGATTCACGCTCGCCGTGATCATTGGCGTGCCGCTCGGTCTCGGGCTCGGCTGGTACTCGCGCGCGTTTCAGGCACTCAATCCTTTCATTCAAATCTTGCGACCGATCTCGCCCATCGCGTGGATTCCACTGGCAATTCTCTGGTTCGGCGTCAGCGATGCCGCTCCGATCTTTCTCATTTTTCTGGCCAGCGTTTTCCCGATCACTGTCTCGTCCATTGCCGCAGTACAAAACATGCAGCCCGTTTATTTGCGTGCCGCGCTAAACTTCGGGCTCAGCACGGGCGAGCTTTTCCGGCAGGTCATCTTCCGTGCGTGTCTGCCGCAGATCATTACCGGGATTAGGATTGCGCTCGGCGTCGCCTGGCTCGTTGTCGTGGCCGCAGAAATGATCGCCGTGAACAGCGGCCTGGGCTATCTCATCATCGATGCGCGCAACGCAGGGAAACGTTACGATCTCGTCGTCGCCGGCATGGTCATGATCGGTTTGATCGGGCTGGTTCTCGACTTACTCGTCAGGCAACTGGAGAAATTTGACGAGGTGCGCTGGGGATATGGCAAGCGCTGAAGCGCTTGAAATGACGAATGTCGAAGGAAATCCTGATGACCAAATGACAATGCCCTCGCTTCCTCGTATTCCCATTCGTCATTGCTCCTTTCTCATTAATTCGTCATTCGTCATTCGTCATTTCTCTCATGACAGCTGTCTCGATCCGCAACGTCTCGATGCGATTCGCCGGGAAGAAAAATGGCGACTCCATTCGTGTGCTCGAAAATATCGACGCCGAAGTGGCACATGGCGAGCTTGTCTGCATCGTTGGTCCGAGCGGGTGCGGAAAATCGACATTGCTCAACATCGTAGCCGGATTTCTCAAGGCGACTTCCGGCGATGTCCTGGTCGAAGGAGAACCCGTAATCGCGCCTGATCCGCGTCGCATTTTCGTTTTTCAGGAGAACGGCGTTTTTCCCTGGTTGAACGTACATGAAAACGTCGGCTTCGGTTTGCGCCAACAAACTCAGAGGCAACGCGACCAGACGATTGCGCGCTATATCAGCATGGTCGGTCTGGCCGGTTTTGAAAACGCCTACCCGCACGAGCTTTCCGGCGGAATGCGGCAGCGTGTTGAGATCGCGCGCGCTCTCGCCGCAAATCCCCAGATCATCTACATGGACGAGCCCTTTGGCGCGCTCGATTTTCTGACCCGCCTGAAAATGCGGGCCGATCTGGTTCGTATCTGGCAGAGCGAAAAGAAAACGATCCTCTTCGTCACGCACGATATCGAGGAAGCCGTTCAGCTCGCCGATCGCGTCCTCGTCATGAGCAATCGTCCCGCTACGATCCAAGAAGTCGTAGATGTCGATCTTCCCCGCCCGCGCCATCTCGATTCACCCGGCTACCTGGAAAAACGCGACCGCATCTTCCGCGTCATGGGCATGAGCTTGCGGGTTGGCGAAACCGCGGCGTAAATCGAAAATCTCCAATCCAAAATCAAGAGAGTCGTCAAAGATTCTGCCCGGCTCCTCCGCTCCTTTTCGTCATTCGAGCTTTGTCATTTTTTCACGACATGAGGGCGAGCATTTTACCTGGCTTTTGCTAAACTCGCAGGCGAGGACGCCCGCTTGTCCCACAGGTCCGCACACTGGACGGATTCGTCCTGTGGCGAACTGGAAGCTTGTGCCCCAGCATGTCCGCTGATTTTGCTCGACAATAGATACAAACGTATTGCAAGCTCCCACGGTTGACGCGATATAAGGGCCTTTGATGTTAATGAAAAGCACCAAGAAGAAATGGGTTAAACCCGCAGTGAAAAACGTGCCGATTTTTTTCGAGTGCACGTGTTACGCGGGCGCGATCTGATCGAGCGGGAGTAAATCGATTCGCATCCGTGTCCTCGGGAGCGCGGCCGGTGGCGGCCTGCCGCAGTGGAATTGTTCCTGCGCGAACTGCATCGCTGCGCGCACCCGAAAGATTTCACCACAAACGCAATCGAGCATTGCCATCAACGGCAACGATGAACGGTGGTTCTTGATCAACACTTCGCCGGACCTGGCGAGACAAATAGAAAGCTGTCCGGAGTTGCAACCGCGGGGCGACGCGATGCGCAACAGCCCGATCGCGGGCGTTCTTCTCACCAATGCCGATCTGGATCATTGTCTCGGTTTGTTACTGATGCGGCAACAGGCGACGCCGCTCATCGTTTATGCGACGGACAAAACACAGGCCGCGCTCGGTTGGATCGACAACGTTCTCAAGCCGTTCTGCCAAATTGAATGGCGAACGACGACCGGCGATTTCCAGTCGTTAGGCGTCGGCATCGCTCATCGCGCGATTGAGTTGGGCAAGAGTATCGCATTTCAATTGCGCGATGAAACCTCGGGCGCTACCGCGCTCGTCGCGCCAGCGGTTGGTGAAATCGTGGCCGAACTGCGCGACGCAGTTCACAATTCGGAGGTCGTCCTGTTCGACGGCACATTCTGGAGCGACGACGAACTGCGCGATGTTCGGCTGGCCGCTCGCAGCGCGCGAGAGATGAACCATTTGCCGATCAGCGACGGCAGTCTTGATTTCTTGCGTCATTCGCCGGCGCGGCGAAAAATTTACACGCACATCAACAACACCAATCCGATCTTCATGCCCGGATCGAGCGAACGTCTGCAAGTCGAGCATGCCGGGATCGAGATCGCGTGCGATGGATTAGAAGTTGTCTTATGACCACTGAACTTCTGGATCGCGAAACTTTCACCGCGAACCTGCGCGCGGTCGGTGTCCGCGCTTATCACGACAAACATCCGTTCCACGTGGCGATGAATGAAGGCCGGCTGTCGCCCGATGCGTTGCGCGGGTGGGTGGCCAATCGATTTTACTATCAATCCAATATTCCAATTAAGGATGCTGCGATACTTTCAAATTGTCCGCTGCGCGAGGTGCGCCGGATCTGGATTCATCGGATCGTCGATCACGACGGAAGCGGCGAGAACGAAGGCGGCATAGAAGCATGGCTGCGGCTCGGCGAAGCGTGTCGTTTGTCGCGCAATGAACTGCTGGAAGATCGACATCTGCAGCCGGGAGTACGTTTCGCGGTCGATGCCTACGTGAACTTTGCACGCATGCAGCCGTGGCCGGTCGCGATCGCATCCTCGCTGACGGAGCTTTTCGCGCCTGATCTGATGGCGACGCGGCTGGCGGGTTTCGAGAAATTCTACACCTGGATTGACTCAAGCGGGCTCGATTATTTTCGCCGTAGAGTCACGCAAGCGCGGCGCGATTCCGGCGAAGCGCTCGCGATTACTCTGGAACATTGCAATAGACGCGAGCTGCAAAATGCCGCAATCCGCGCACTCGAATTTAAATGCGATGTTCTCTGGTCCATGCTTGACGCGATTCATCATGCTTATGCCGACGCAAATCACTGATGACGCCCGACCGCGGCTGGCGAGCGGAGTCCGGTTACAGATCGATTCCGCGACCGGTAACAGCGTGCTGCTTTTCCCGGAAGGCATCGTCGAACTGAACGAAACCGCCCAGGAAATTCTCGCCCGCTGCGATGGACGACCGCTGAGCGACATCGCCCTTGGATTGGCCGAAGAGTACGAGGTCGATCTGGCGACGCTTGCCGTCGATGTGCGCGAAATCCTGTCCGATTTGCAGCGCCGCAAACTCGTGGAGATCTCATGACGGCGCCGCGACCCTACGCATTGCTCGCCGAACTCAGCTATCGGTGTCCACTTCATTGTCCGTACTGCTCCAATCCGACGCACGCGCGAAATGACGGTGAATTGACGACGGATGAATGGCATCGCGTGCTTCGTGAAGCGACCGAGCTTGGCGTGTTGCAAGTCGGTTTCTCCGGCGGTGAACCACTCGTTAGGCGCGATCTGGCCGAACTCGTTCGCGGCGCGCGTGAGGCAAGGCTTTACACAAATCTCATCACGAGCGGGGTCGGTCTGGACGAAGCTCGGGCCAGCGAATTGCGCGAGGCCGGGCTCGACTCCGTGCAGCTCAGTTTTCAATCGGACGATGCCGATCTAGGCGACGAAATCGCGGGCGTGCGCGCACATCAGCGCAAGTTGGCCGCTGCATCGTTTATCCGCGCAGCTGACATTTCACTCAGCCTGAATTTCGTCATCCACCGGCATAACATCGATCGCTTGCCGCAGATGATTGGTCTGGCAGAAGCTTTGGGCGCGGAGCGGGTCGAGCTCGCGAATGTGCAGTTTTACGGTTGGGCATTTCTGAATCGCGCCGCATTGCTTCCGACTCGCGAACAAGTTGCTCGTGCGCGCGAGGTCGCGACCGCGGCGAAGTCGCGCCTCGCCGGCAAGGTCGACATCTTTTATGTGCTGCCAGATTATTATGAGACGCGGCCCAAGCCGTGTCTGAATGGTTGGGGCCAGCGTTACCTCACGGTCAATCCGATCGGTGACGTCCTTCCCTGCCCCACTGCCTCGTCCGCAATTCCAGATTTGCGTTTCGAAAGCGTGCGAGCCCGGTCGCTGGATTGGATTTGGCGCGAATCGGAAGGTTTTAATCGCTTCCGCGGAACGGAATGGATGCTGGAGCCGTGCCGGAGTTGTCCGCAAAAAGAAATCGATTTTGGCGGTTGCCGCTGTCAGGCAGCGTTGCTGACGGGAAACGCCGGCAACACGGATCCGGTTTGCACGTTGTCACCAAATCGCGCGCGTGTGGACGCCGCGTTGCGCGACCCGAATCTATCGAGCACCGCTACGTTTAATTGGATGCTTCGAGTGAACCCCAGCAAAGAAGCCGCTGCACCTTTAGATTTTTGGGCGAGGCCCTGAGCTAATGCCGACCTGCCACTGCGACACTACTTCGAGCCCGCGCGTGGTGCGCGCTTATACTTTGTCCGGAATGCGCTTTTACGATTGCCACGTCCGTGGCGTTGATGATGCCAGTGGCGTTCACATCCGTGCGGAAGTTGCTGCTGGTTACAGGCTGACCAACTTGGCCTTTGGTCTGCGCGACATCGGTGGCGTTGACCACGCCGTTGCCGCTTGTGTCACCGATGAGCATGTTCACGCTCACTGGTGTGTCAGGCAAAACCTGGGAGAACTCGTCGGTCACGCCGCTCAACGTGACT
>DATMPQ010000341.1:0-8189 GCA_035567015.1 Chthoniobacterales bacterium
AAGATTTGATGGCCAGGTCGCGTCCGCGATCAGAGCGGCGTCGATGCGCCCAGGCGCTCGCGGCCAATCCTTCGGAGTGGCTCGTGTGTACGCGTAGGTAAGGCTCACTTTATTATCGCGATCTGATAGCGTCTGGAGATCGTCGCGGTAAAAAACCGCTCCCGGTTCGCGCACGGAATACAATAATCGAAACGGCGCAGCGCTACCCGTCGACGCACGCGCGCGAATCATAGCCATGAGCGGAACAATGCCGGAACCCCCTGCTATGAGCTGGATCGGCTCAGCTTGTTGAGTGCGCCACACGAACCAGCCGCCGATAGGACCCCGCAACTCCAAGCGATCGCCGACTGCGAGTTCTTGTGTAAGATAAGGTGAGACTTCGCCGTTAGGCAGTCGTTCGATGGTTAGTTCAACGCGCCTTTCGGAGTTCGGCGCGGAGGCGATCGAGTATGATCTAACCGCAGAGTATCCATCCGGGGCCGTCAAACGCACGTCAACGTGCTGGCCCGCGACGTGACCGGGCCAATCTGGAACCTCGAGCGCGATCGTCCGTGCCGTCGCCGTTTCGTCGTGTAGAGCAACCACTGTTCCGACACGCCACATCACTGGTCGCCCGAATAACGCTGCTCCCGCCATGGGTCTCCATAGATGTGATAGCCGAGGCCTTCCCAAAAGCCCGGCTTGTCGGTTGGCATCAGCGTCAAGCCCTTCACCCATTTGGCGCTCTTCCAAAAATAAAGGTGAGGAACCAGAAGTCGCGCGGGGCCGCCGTGTTCGGGGGCAAGATCTGCACCATCAAATTTGAATGCGATCCAGGCCTGCTTGTTGATAACATCCTTCAAAGGAAGGTTTGTTGTGTAGTCGCCATACGAACGGAACATCGCATAGGACAAGTCTGTCTTTACATCTGCAAGCAGGACATCAAGCGAAACCCCTTCCCACGATGTACCAAGTTTCGACCATCGCGTGACGCAATGTATATCAACCGTGAAGGTCTCGGTGGGCAACTCACGAAACGACTTCCAGTCCCATCGCTTCAAAACGTTACTGCCGTCGTCGATGGTAAATTCCCAGCGATCGAGGGACAGGTGTGGCGTCGGTCCCGCGGACAAGACTGGGAAATCAGTAGTGAGGTACTGCCCTGGCGGTAGCTTTGCATTTGTAGCGCTGCGTCGACCGGAAAAGCCTCGTGAGACGACATCCATTTGCACTTCTCCCTAACTAGTGGGTTATCGCTGCATCAATTATAGAAGCAAGCATGACAATCACCACTACTGCAGGCGGAGTGCCAACCGCTGAAAATAAGAGTTGTTCCGCTGAGCTTACTATCGCGGCTGGGCACCACTCTGCGCGATCCGCGATCAATTCTCCATGACCATATATTGCCGCGAAGACGTTATTACACCACGAGACGTCTGGTTGACACGAATTTCCAACACGTAACGTAGTGGCCGCAATTGCCCGCCAAACATTTTTATCTCAGAGCGAATTGGCACAAAGGACGAGCTATTTCGAATTTGGCATGACTTGTGCGCTTGCATGAAACCGACAGCTATTCGAACCGGCCAATAGGAAGAACACTCATGACATATCGCATATTGATCGTCTTTCTTGTGGTAGTCATTCTGGTCGCCTATCAGCAAGTTAAATCACAAAATAACAGCAGTAGCTTCAACGGACTGGACTTGGTTGACAAAGATGGAAATATTCGCAGGCCGGCGGACGTTCGAGATACTTACCAAGCGCTCGGAACCTTTTCAGTGGTCGATCTCAACGGCGACACCGAGTTGCACTACACCTACGCGTCGCCGGGCACGGCTGAGTACTACCGCAAAAACGGGAAGTTTGCTGAGGGAACCGTATTGGTCAAAGAAGTGTTTGCCACCGATCACGGGCAAATGACGACCGGAGACGCACATTGGGCCTCGGGAACGAAAGTGTGGTTCGTGATGATCAAAGACGAAAAAGGAAGCGGCAATCCGCTGTGGGGCTATGGATGGAGATGGGCACTCTTCAAGTCTGACGCGCCCGATAAGCAGGTCGCAACTGACTTCAAAAAAGACTGCCAGGCCTGCCACATCCCGGCAAAGGAGACAGGCTGGGTTTACGTCAAAGGTTACCCGGTCCTCAAATCGAAGTAAGGAGCACGATGTAAGGAAGCTAATTTTCGAAAACAACTAAAAGGAGATCTAGTGATGACAAAGTATCTATTAACAATAATCATAGTCGTCGGAGTTGGTCTGCTTGCTGGCACCGTGTTTTTCCCAAAGACGAAATCCGTTGCCGCTGAGAGTGCGCAGTCGGCTGCAGTGTTCGATTCGGAGGGCAAGATGAAGTTGCCAACCGGCTTTCGCGCATGGGTTTTTGTGGGTGCGCCGCTAACTCCCAACGGCCTCAACGATGGAAAGGCGAATTTCCCCGAATACCATAATGTGTATATAGAGAAGAAAAACGTCGATGCCTATCTGAAGACAGGCGAGTTCCCAGAAGGAACGCTCATCGTAAAAGAACTGACTCGGGTTCTAAAACCAGATTTTCCAGACGGCTCTCGCAAGGAACCATCCGGACGCGGGTATTTCAACGGTGAGTTCAACGGCATCGACGCATCGTTGAAAGACAGTAAGCGGTTTGCTGCGACCAACGGCTGGGGCTACTTCACCTTCGGGCATCACCCTTTGCCCTACGATAAGACGGCCGCCGAAAAACCCGTGACCGAATGTGCGGGCTGCCATCTCGCCAATGTCGCAAACACGGACATGACCTGGATTCAGTTCTACCCGTTACTGCGTGACAAAAAAGGGTATTAGGTTCCGAAAATTTTCAGTCAGCGTGGCTGAGACACACAAAGTATAAATCAAACTTAAAACAACAAAAGGAAAACGAATATGGCTACAGAAACGAAAATGTCGCAACAGATGGGTATGTCAAAAGAGATGGGCATGTCGAGTCACGGTGGCGGACATCTCTACATGCAAACCAACGAGGTAAAGAACTGCATCATTCACTACCATCGCTCCGCCAACGGCACGCTCACAGAGGTGGAACGTGTCGCCACCGGCGGTAAAGGTTCGGGGACTTTCAAGCCGATCAGCGGTCAGGCGAGCGCGCCCAACTCCTTTGAAGGCGCAGGTAGTGTCATCCTCTCGCCAGATCGCAAGTTTCTGTTTGCCACAAACGGCGGGGACAATTCGGTTTCCAGCTTCGCCGTGGGCGACCAGGGCAAGCTCAAACGAATCGACACCAAGCCCACCGGGACCGCCGTGGAAGGAAAGAGCGGCACTGCCAAATCGCTGGCCTATTCTCCCTCGAAGGGCATGCTTTATGTGGTCCACTCCTTCGGACCCGATCATATCCGGCTCATGTCGGTCTCCAGTGATGGCAAGCTGACGCCGCGCATGGAGCAATACACGGCGAATACACCCGAGAAATCACACCGTGTTCCAACTATGGGTGTCCTCTCACCAGATGAGAAATTTTTCCTTGTCGGCACCACGTTCGATGTGCCCATTGCGATCTCGGGCACTTATCCGGACGGTTCACCCATTCTCTGGGTGCCTGGTCCAGACGGCAAACCAATGTCCGTCGCTTCGAATGCGCCGGATCCCGACGGCATCGTTATATTCCGCGTGAATGAAAACGGCACGCTCAGCGACCCCTCGTTCCAGGACGGAGGGGGCGGCTCTCCTTTCTACATCCATTTCCTACACAACCGACCCGATACCTTCATCATCGGATACGCCGTCGGTGACGGAGTCAGCATGTGCCGCATTGACGAAGACGGCAGAATTGGCGTCGGCAAGCTCGTACCGATTAACACAAGGCGAGGCGCGATCGCTGAACTTTGCTGGATGGCCGTCTCCCCCGATGACCGACGCTTGTACGCTACGGTTTTCGGGTACAGCAACGTCAGCACCTTCGATATCGACGGCGCCGAGATCAGAGTGGCGAAGGATCCTGCGTGCCCCGACGTCGAGGGCGATGGCACCTTCAGGGGGCTTTGTGGGGACATCAGCAGCGGACCGAGCGATAACTGGATTTCGCCGGATGGCGCCTTTTTCTACCAGATCTACGGGAACGCCTCGAAACTGGTGGGGTACGCTACCAAGCCAGACGGCTCGCTAGAGGAGGTTACCAGTGTCGCCATTCCCTACAACAGCCCGGAAGGCTTGGCGGGATTCTGATTCGCTCAACGGGAAGGCGGAACCTTCCGCTTTCCCGTGATCGCTCGCTCAAAACCCACTAGGTACTGCCATGATGCGGAAATCACTACTCTCGTTCACACTGATTCCGGTGGCTGCTTGGGTCGTCACAGCCACCGTTGTTTTCACGGCCGTTGGATTAGCTCAAGCGCCAACCAGGCCGACGAAGAAAGCTGCTGGCGGCCATCTCTACATGCAAACCAACGAAGTAAAGAACGCCATCATCCACTACCATTGGTCTGCGAACGGCGCGCTTGCCGAGGTGGAACGTGTCGCGACCGGCGGCGCCGGTTCTGGGGAACTGAGCCCCATCTACCACATCAAACGGCCGAACGACTTCGAGGGTGCCGGCAGCGTCATCCTCACGCCGGACCGGCGGTTTCTGTTTACTACTAATGCTGGCGACAATTCAGTCTCCAGCTTCGCTGTCGATAAGGAAGGCCGGGTCACGCTGCTCGACGTCAAGCCGACGGGGAACCCCACAAACGGTGGCGCTAAATCGCTGGCCTATGCCCCTTCGAGTCGCACGCTTTTCGTGCTGCACACGGTCGGCCCCGACCATCTCCGGCTCATGTCGGTCAACGGCGAAGGCAAGCTCACGGCACGCCCGGAGCAATACTCGGTGAACACGAAGGATTGGCCCAATCGTGGGCCCACGATGGTCGTGCTCTCGCCCGACGGGAAATTCCTCGTTGTAGCCACCGCGTTCGACGAGTTGCCCAGTAGAAAAAATCCGGACGGCTCACTGATCCTCTGGATCCCGCGGCCAGACGGCACACTGCACGTCATCGTGTCAAATGCACCAGACCCCGACGGCATCGTCGTATTCCCCGTAGGCAAAGACGGCGGACTCGGCGAACCCTCATTTTACGACGCGAGAGGCGCTGTTCCTTTCTACATCGCCTTCCTGCACAACCGGCCGGATACCTTCCTCATCGGGTTCGGCGTTGCAGACGGGCTCGCCATGGGCCGCATCGACGCAGAAGGCAAAATCAACGTCGGTCCGATCGTGAAGATCGACACGAGTGCAGGTCTGCCCTCTGAGGTGTGCTGGCTTGCCGTCTCCCCGGATGACCGATTCGTGTTCACGACGAACTTCGGTTACAGCACCATCAGCAGCTTCCGCATCGACGGCAACGGGCTCTCCATAGCGAAGGATCCCGCGTCCCCGAAGGTCAAGGGCGATGGCACCTTCAGAGCGATTGATGGAGTCGTGAGCAGCGGACCGAGCGATAGCTGGTTGACGCCGGATGGCGCCTATCTCTACCAGATCTACGGGAATGCCTCGAAGCTGGTGGGCTACGCCACGCAGCGCGACGGTTCGCTTAAAGAGATCACTAGCGTGAAAATTCCCTACAATAGCCCGGAGGGTTTGGCCGGATTCTGATTCCGCTCAACGGGGACGCGATGATCCAGCTCAGGAACACGGCCCGGCTCGGCGGTAACCTGTTCCAGCGGACGCGCGGCAGCTACTTTCCCGAGTCCTTGCGGGACGAGCCGACGCGCTGGCGGAAGCCGATGTTCGATGCCATATCACCGTCTGATCAGGATCTGCAGCGGGCGGAAGGCTCCGGCCGAATCATACTGAGCGGCTCTGAAAAGGGCACCCGAATCGTGGACGTCTTTCAACGTTCTCCCATTCGCATCATGTTCCCAAGAGCCTGCGGCGGTGCAATAGAAGAGGCTGTTCTCATAAACACAGCCGGCGGTATTGCGGGAGGAGACCGGCTCGAATTTGGTGTGACAGTGCTACCCAATGCTTCCATCGCGGTGACATCACAGGCGGCTGAAAAGGTCTACCGGGCGTTGAGCGAACCCGCGCGCATTAAGACAAAGCTGAAAGCATTGAAGGCCGCAAAACTCGCGTGGCTCCCGCAGGAGACGATCGTCTTCAATTCGGGACGTCTTAGCCGCGAAACAGAAATCGAACTTTCTTCTGGAGCTGAGCTGCTTGCCCTTGAGTGGCTTGTGCTGGGTCGTGCCGCACACGGCGAGCAGATGGTCGGTGGACACATAACCGATTCCTGGCGCGTCAAGAAAGACGGTCGGCTGATCTGGGCAGACAGCTTCCGCGTCACGGATGAGATGTTCCCTCACCTTCACAGAAAGGCCCTGCTTTCGAATTGCAAAGCCGTAGGAACGCTAATCTATTTCGGGCCTTGCCTCAACACACGGCTGGAGTTTCTGCGCGACATTGGTCCTTCCCTGGGCTGCCACTGTGCGGCGACGTCAGTTGGCGGGCTCATTATCGCTCGCTTTGCCACCGAGGTGTCCTCCGACTTGAGGCCCGCTTTGCGCAGCTTTCTCCAGCAATTCAACCGAGAGCTCGGCCCCGGCCCTTTCCGAGTGCCGAAGATGTGGTCATGCTAAAGCCCGCTATAGAACGGAGAAGCCCATGAATCTCACGCCACGTGAGAAAGACAAGCTGATGGTCTCACTTGCCGCAATCGTCGCTCGGGAGCGGCTTAGAAGAGGCCTCAAGCTCAACTATCCCGAAAGTGTCGCGCTTATAACAGATTTCGTCCTGGAGGGAGCACGCGACGGCAAGTCTGTTGCCGAACTCATGTCTGAAAGCGGCAAGATCCTGACCAGCGATCAGGTCATGAAAGGGATCTCCGAAATGATCCACGAGATGCAAGTGGAAGCAACGTTCCCCGATGGCACAAAACTCGTTAGTGTTCACGATCCAATTCGATAAGGAGCCCATTATGCGGTTAATCTTGATTTGCATTGCTTTGACTGGAGCGCTCGTCTCCCCTGCCCTCGCTCATACTGGCGTGGGTCAAGCCAATTCTTTCACATCCGGAATTGCTCATCCTCTTAACGGCTTGGACCACATCCTCGCCATGGTCGCTGTCGGTCTGTGGGCTGTGCTTGTGGGCGGCCGCGCGATCTGGGTCTGGCCGATGGCCTTCGTGGGAACGATGCTGGCAGGCTTTGCGGCAGCAGCGTTGGGCTTGCAGATGCCATACGTGGAGCCTGCCATCTGGTCGTCGATCATCATTTTAGGGCTGTTGGTTGCGTTCGCCGTGAAAGCCCCGGTTTGGGTGGGTGCAGCAATCGCGGCGCTTTTCGCGTTCTTTCATGGCCATGTCCATGGGACGGAAGCCACAGCGGCCAGTCTTATTCCGTATGCGGCGGGTTTCGCTCTCGCCACAGCTGGGCTTCATGCGGCTGGCATCGCGCTTGGGCTTTTCGCTGAACGCTCTCTCGGGAAGCTCGCCTTACGCGCCATGGGCGCCCTTGCGGTGTTGAGCGGAATAGCTTTGACCGCGGGCTGACATGATACCGGGCGAGATTTTTCCAGCGTCTGGCGAGATTGTCCTGAACAAGGACAGAGCAGCTATCTCTCTGATAGTCGCGAACAGAGGCGACAGACCGATCCAGGTCGGCAGTCATTATCATTTTGCTGAGACCAATGCGGCTCTCGCCTTTGACCGAAAGGCTGCTCTCGGGTATCGCCTGGACATTCCGGCGGGAACGGCTGTGCGCTTCGAGCCGGGCTTGTCCCGTGAAGTTTGGCTCATCCCCTACGGGGGCGCGCGCTTGGTTTATGGATTCAATCGAGCGGTCATGGGAGCGTTACCGCGGGTGCCAGCGCCTGTCCCTGGATCACTGAGGTAATCGAGAATGCCACACAGAATGAACCGCGCTGCCTATGCGCAAATGTTTGGCCCAACGGTCGGCGACAAGGTGCGCCTCGCGGATACCGATCTCATCATCGAGGTGGAGAAGGACTTCACGATCTATGGCGAGGAGGTGAAATTCGGAGGCGGAAAAGTTATTCGCGACGGCATGGGTCAGTCGCAGCGTTCTCGTGGCGATGGTGCGGTGGATACGGTCATCACTAACGCGCTAATTCTCGATCACTCGGGAATTGTAAAGGCCGATATCGGCATCAAAGACGGACGTATTGCTGCCATAGGCAAAGCCGGCAATCCTGACGTCCAACCGAACATCGACATTATTATCGGTCCTGGAACCGAGGTG
>DATMPQ010000342.1:0-5934 GCA_035567015.1 Chthoniobacterales bacterium
CTTTGCTTTCGGCGGAAGCGTTTCGAGGCGGTCGGTCATCGCGTTCTTCACCGGATCGTTAAAATGCATCGAATCACGATGCACTTTTACAAGCAAATCGGATTCATCGACGATGCCAAGGGCGCGTCCACTTTGATCGACAACTGGAAGCTGCGAAACATCTGCGTCGCGCATGCGTTTAAACGCGGTCAGCAAGGTATCGCTCGGTCCGACGGAAATGACTTCGCCGGCTTCGTAGCGGTGCGAAATTAAATCGATCAGATCGCCATGCGGCGGACGATGGATGAATCCTTGTTCCGCCATCCAGAAATCATTGTACATCTTGGAAAGATATTTGTTGCCGGTGTCGGCAACGAAAGTAACGACGCGCTTCGGCTTGGTTTGCATTCGGCAGTAACGCAGCGCGCCCGCCAGGAGCGTGCCGGTGGAGGACCCGCCCAGAATTCCTTCTTTGCGCAAAAGTTCGCGGGCGGTCGCGAAACTCTCTTCGTCGTCAATCTCAAATGCGTCGGTCACAAATGACATGTCCGCGATCTCGGGAACGAAATCTTCGCCAATGCCTTCCACCGCCCAGCTTCCCGATTCCACCAGCTTGCCGGTCTTGACGTATTCATACAAAACCGAGCCAGTCGGATCCGCCAGAATCATTTCGATGCCGCGCCGCGGTTTTACCCGCGTAAAGAATCGGCCCAGACCGGTCAATGTTCCGCCGGATCCGACGCCGCACACAACTGCATCCACATCGTGGCGCATTTGTTCCCAGATTTCCGGGCCGGTGCTGCGCTCGTGCGCGAGTGGATTCGCCGGATTGCCAAATTGGTTCGCATAAAATCCGCCCGGAATTTCCGTGGCCAGCCGTGCGGCGACGTCCTGATAATATTCCGGATGCCCGCGCGTCACGTCCGAGCGAACGATGCGCACTTCGGCGCCCAGGGCGCGCACATGAAAGATTTTTTCCTGCGACATTTTGTCGGGAATAACGAGCAGGACACGATAACCTTTTGCGCCCGCGACCAGCGCAAGACCAAGACCGGTGTTGCCGGCGGTAGCTTCGATCACGGTGCCGTCCGGTTGCAATTTTCCTTCCTCTTCCGCGGCCTCGATCATCGTCAGGGCGACACGGTCTTTGATCGAGCCGGTCGGATTTTGATTTTCCAATTTTAGGAAAAGCTGACAGGGCCCGGTGTCGATCTGCGTCACTTCGACCAGCGGCGTGTCGCCAATGAGGGATAAAATGCCGGGCGGTCGCTTGGAAGTTGTTGTCGCTCCGGTCGGGACTTCGAGCATACTTAAAAGAGCCTGAGCCGTTCGTTCGGATAGTCGATCACAACTTTGTAATCGCGCAGAAAATTATAACCAACGATGCCATCGAGCTTAGCGCCAACGGCTTGACTGAGCATCGAAAAGAAATCGGCCACGATCACGGCGAGATTGTCGATCTTAGCGCCGCCGACTTGAAACGATTGGAACGCGCCGGCTGTAACATTGACAGGTGCGCCGCCGCTGGTGACCGGCGGAATCGCAGACGTCGCGACGTTTAGTTCTTTCGCGAGTTCCGGCGTGATTGCCGTTGTCGATGTGCCGGTGTCGATGGCGAATTGAAACGGGCCGCGACCGTTTGCATGGACGTCGACAAGAATGAGCGGCTTGGCCGGATGGGCCAGCCGAATCGCGATTTCTGTTTGCGCCGGTCGACCAAAAACTTCGACGCGCTTAGGATCATCGAAACGGATTTCGCAATCGCGATAATCGATCGTGATCCGGAAATGTTTGAGAAAATTGTAACCGAGATCGCCGTCGATTTTTGCGCCGATGGTTTTGCCAATTTGGCCAAGATCGACAACTCCCATATCGACATCGGCCAATTTCGTTTGGCCAACAGCGAGCCAATCGACTTTCGTCAACGAAACGGAAACGTTTCCGCCGGCGCTCTGACCTTCTTTTGAACCGATGACTTTAACTTCGAGCTGTTTCGCTAATTCGGAGGCGAGCAGCGAAGTGCCCGCACCGGTATCTAAAATGAAGTCGAACGGTCCTCTATTGTTGACGTGGACGGGCAGAAGAATGAGCGGTTGCGCGCCACCAGCGAGACGGAACTTAACTTTTGCGCTGCCTGGCGAAAGCGTTGCCGTGCTCATTCCACCGAAGGTTCGCCTTTGTGCGACCACTCCGATTTGCTGTCCTCAAGAAATTGTTGCAGCACTGGGAAACGCATCTCGCCGTAGTTGAGTGCGTAACGCAAGTCGCCACCTTTATAAACCCAAGTCGTTGGAATCCAAGAGAGCGGCAAACCGGCAAACTGTTTGATGTGATTATTTCCACGCGGGCCGGGGTCGGCCAGGATGGTCACGTTCGGTTGATCCGAGATCTCAAATTTTTTCAGCATGGCGCGGCCATCTTCGCCGCCATTCCAAATGGATACGAAATAAAATTTTACGCGCGGATTCTCTTTCACCATTTTTAACCAACCGCCGCTCTTTAATTCCGCCTGGCAATTCGAGCACCACGGCGCCCAAAGATGGACGACGCTCAAGTCAGGCGCCTTAATTGCCTCGAGAACTTTTTGTTCGGCCGGTGAGTCTGCTCGAAGCGACGAGATTGCGAAAGCCGCCGCTAAGATCGACAGGCGTAACATCGACATATTGCCCCAAATATGGAGGAAAACGTCCAACATCCAATCTCGAATTCTGCGGGTTGGATACCGCCCGCGTCGAGAGTTGACCTCCACCACGAAAACAACTAATGTGGCGCTCCGTTTCCGCTGGTGGTAGCGGTGGTCGCCGACCGCCGAAATTAATGCGACGATGAGACATCGCCGCTACAGCGTTACGCCGGCCGAGGGCCTTTTTAAATTATGGTACACATGCAGGATGTGATGTCGAAGCCGATGCCGGACTTCAGGGAAGGCAGCATCGTTAAGGGACGCATCCTGGAAATCCGCCCCCGCGAAGTTCTCGTGGACATCGGTTACAAATCCGAAGGCGTCATTCCGTCCTCCGAATTTGAGGACGTCCAATCCCTGGAAGTGGGCGACGAAGTGGACGTGCTCCTCGAGCGACTCGAGAACGATGAGGGCATGGTCGTTCTGTCGAAGGAAAAAGCCGCTTATCGCCAGAACTGGAACAAGATCGCGAGCGTGTTTCAGGGCGACGGCCTGATTAAAGGTAAAGTGAAGTCGGTCGTCAAAGGCGGGCTAATGGTGAACATCGGCGTCGAAGCGTTTTTGCCGGCGTCGCAGATCGACATCATCCCGCCGAAAGATTTGCAGCAGTTCGTCGGCAACACTTACGATTTCAAAATCGTAAAGATCAACGACGACCGCCGCAATGTTGTGCTCAGCCGGCGTGAATTGATCGAGCAGGAGCGCAGCGAGAAACGACAGAAATTCCTTGAGGGAGTGCACATCGGCGACAAGGTGCAGGGCACGGTGAAAAATCTCACCGACTTCGGCGCGTTTATCGACCTCGATGGCATGGACGGCCTGCTCCACATCACCGACATGACCTGGGGCCGGCTCGGGCATCCGAGCGAGCTCGTGAAAGTCGGCCAGCCGCTCGAAGTCGTCGTGCTCGATATCAACAAAGAAAAAGAGCGGGTCTCCTTAGGCCTGAAGCAGACGCAGAAAAATCCGTGGGACCAGATCGAAGAGCGCTTCCCCGCCGGTCAGCGCGTCAAAGGCAAGATCACGAACCTCGTTCCCTACGGCGCATTCGTGGAATTGGAGGAAGGCGTCGAAGGTCTCATTCATGTTTCCGAACTTTCCTGGACGAAGCGAATCATGCGTCCGTCCGACATTTTGACCGTCGGCCAGGAAGTTGAGGCCGTCGTGCTCGGCGTAAACAAAGAGGAACAGAAAATTTCATTGGGCTTGCGCCAGCTCGAACCGAATCCGTGGGACGAGGTCGAGCACAAATTCACCATTGGCAGCCGCGTCAAAGGTAAGATTCGCAATATGACCGCGTACGGCGCGTTCGTGGAACTGGACGAAGGCATAGACGGAATGATCCACGTTTCCGACTTGAGCTGGACCCGGAAGATCAACCACCCGAGCGAAGTCTTTAAGAAAGGCGACGAAGTCGAAGCGGAAGTGATCGACATCGACAAGACGAATCAGCGGATCAGTCTCGGTATCAAACAGCTCACCGAAGATCCGTGGAAGAACATCGATCAGAAATACAAGATCGGCGATCTGGTGAAGGGCAAAGTGACCAAGCTGGCCAGCTTCGGCGCGTTCGTGCAATTGCAGGACGACATCGACGGCCTCGTTCACATCTCGCAGTTGAGTGAAGATCACGTCGCCAAGGTTAAAGACGTGCTCAAGGTTGGTCAGGAAGTCGAATCACGCGTTATCAAGGTGGACAAAGTCGAGCGCCGCATCGGTCTCTCGATCAAAGCCGCCAACTATTCCGAGGAACAATTGCGCAAAGAATCCGAAGCGTTCGACACCCTCCGCCCCGGCGAAGACATGGTCGGTTTAGAGAAAGCATTCGCAGCCGCCGAGCAGGAAGATTATCGCCCCGGCGAATCCCAGAAGGAATCAAAGTCGCCGCCCGAGGAATCCAACGAACCGAAAGAATCCAAGCGCGAGTCGAAGAAGGAATCAAAGAAAAAATAGGTTTGCAGATTTCTTGTCGCTGTTTAGAGAACTCTCCCAGGTCTGCGCCAAAAAAGGACCAAGAGCGGCGCAGCGCTGCCGCACTCCAAGACACAAGCGCAATGTGCGCCGGACTCGCGGCCGCGGTTCTGGTGGGTCCCGATTCGGACCGCTTTGGGTCCACTCGAAGTTGATAGCTTCCTTCTGCTCTCGACCGCGTCGGAGCAGGCCAGCCCAAGCAGACGTTTCACCCAACCTGCGGGAATCCGCATCATTCGTAATGACGTCGTGGCAATCGGCAGAATAATGCGAGTTAGATACTACTCCAATCTTGGGTGCGGCCTGATCGCCTTCTTAGCCTCGCTCGTTGGCACCCTGCTGCTGGCAAATGAGCGGGCTCGGCCTTGGGCGGTGTCGCTGCTCATCGGCGCGGCAGTGCTGGCCGTGATCATCTGGGGGCAGCAAAAATGGATACCGGCGTTTCCGCGCCATCCTATTGTCCGGATACCCAACTTAGACGGCAGCCGCTTCTTGCATTTGTTCGGAGTAGTAAGTGCGCTCCTACTTGCTCTGGCGGCAGACCTTCGTTACCTGGTGACTCCGAACGAGACCTTTGGGCTGGCCGGTATTTTATGGTTGGCAGGCATCGGCGTACTGCTGTCCTTTACTTTCGTTTCGCCACATCCGGCTGCGGATCCTGCCGGTGAACTGCGTCTCATCCGGTGGCCGACTTGGGAGATAGTCTTGCTCGCAGGGCTGGTTCTGGTGGCGTTGCTCACCCGAGTTTGGGACCTCACCAGCTTTCCCGACAACATCTACCCGGACGAAATAATGACCGGCACCATCGCCACTCAGTCTTATATAAACCCGACCGGTTCCAGTCCGTCAGTCTTCAGCACCCTGTGGGATGGCATAGATCTACCTGCCCTGTGGTTCTGGATAGTATCGTCGTCTCTTAAGGTGGGTGGTAGCACGCTTGCAATGCTAAGGCTCCCTGCCGCTTTATTCGGCGCGGCTGCAGTTGTCCCCTTGTACGGACTGACACGCGGAACATGGGGCAGGTCCGCTGCAATGGCTGGAGCCGCGATCCTGGCCTTCAGTGCGTCTAACATCCACTACAGCCGCCTCGCGCTTAACAACATAACGACACAGTTCTTCTGGGCGACCTGCTTCTTTTTCTTATTGCGCGGACTGCGCTCGCGCCGGCCGTTTGATTGGGTGGTGGCTGGGCTGTCGGCGGGGCTAAGCGAACATTTCTACTATGGCACACGGCTCTTGCCTTTTATCCTCCTGGTGTTCATCTGTTACACACTGATTTTTCATTGGCAGCAGGCGCGTCA
>DATMPQ010000343.1:0-18560 GCA_035567015.1 Chthoniobacterales bacterium
GTTAAATTCGAGAATCCGCAGCCGAAACCAGCCGCAGATGAAGATGTCGATCTTGCGGACAGACAAAGCGGCGCGGCCGGTGAGATCACCGCTTCGCGCAAAATGCGCGTTTTTGATGTGCCGCTCGAAGAAGCGCTTCGCATAACGAGAGAAGGCAAAGTGCCGCCCGAGCACATGGGAAATTGCTTTTATCTCGAATGGTTTGGCGACACGAACGGTCGCGTCGTGATCGAGAGCACCGATTACAAGATCGAGACCTCCTCGGCCGAATGGACGCTCTCGGTCGAGGACGAACAAGACCAGATCGCAGCGAGCCATCAAGCAATTCGCGACTGGCTCGATCGTCTCGATGCATCGCATCACCGGGAACCGACGGAGTTCGATCCGGACGATGAGAAACGGCTCGATGAATTCGGTTACGAGAAACTCATGCGCGAATCCGACGTGCGCACCGACAAATACATCGAGCTTCTGGAAAAATATGAAGGTCATCCTGACCAGGAAAAAATTGTCGCGCGCGAAATGGGATGGACATGGCTGGAGGAGGCGCTTGAAGCCGACGAACGCGGCGCCCTTCCGCCACGGGAAGATATCGAGGTCCCTTCACTCGAACCGAATCCAATTACCGAAGGTGTCGATTGGGCGCGTGACAAAGACGGTCACATTCATCATCCCTTGACCAAACGCGCCTTCGAGAGAGCAATGGCGATGTGGCATTTTTGCAACGAAAGCGGGCTGCTTGGGGAAAATGGCGACGCCGATTTGCGGCAAATGATTTTCCAATTTCAAACTGCCGGCGCAAAAATCGCCGGCGCACTTGATAGCCTAGCTTACGATGAAGATCTGCGCGACGGTGGCTTCATCGTCGCCGCCCTCAAACGCGCGCTCAATTATTTGCACCAAAGCGTTTCGGCTGCCGAAAAAGTGGCCGCTAAAAATCTGCTTGATTCCGAACGACTGGAGTCCTTTCGCACAGATCTCTTCGAAGTTCGTGAAGAGATTCTTCGATTAATGGAACGCTTCCGCGGGGATCGACAGTAACTTAACGCTATCCTCCGCCGCGTTGGTCTGATCAACAATGCTCGGATCAAGTAGTGGCGTCGAAGTTTGCTTTTTCTTCTACGGTTTTCTCTGTGCCTTTTGTGGCGCTGGAGTTGGCGTCGTCGCGGGCGTCCTCCAAGGATGCGTCTTGTCGATGTGTGGTGGCGGTTGCGGATGCGTGTCACGATAATGTTTTGCGCCCAAGCCCAGAACGAACGCCACCAGGACGAAGACCAGAACCCGTTTTTCCTCCGGCGTTAGAACAAAAATCTGACGCTGAGGCACCCGGCGTCTCGCGCTCATTTGTGACGCGGTCTCACATGCACAAAGCGATATTTGGCCCGAATATTTTGGTCGTAGAAGCGCGCTTTCATCGCTCCTGGTCTAACAGTTTCACCGCGCGCGGTCGAGTTTACTTGCCGAGCGGCGTCGTGATCTCGGTTCCGGGCGGCGGCGTGAATTCGAATGTTGATGGTGGAATCGATCCAGTCACGTGGTTCGAATATGTCGTCACGATGCGATCGCCGTTCGGTTGCAGCATCTCGGTGCGCTGCGCTCGCGATTCCGCGTTAATTTGAACAGTCAACCGTTGAAAAAATCTTTTGAGTGACGGCCGGCGCGGCACGAGATCGAGTTGGTAACCATTGTCAACCTCGCTCGCAGTCACGTGATAATTGCTCTCGAGATCTTGAAGATTTAACCCAGCAAGGAGAGCGGCAATAGTCGCGTCCAGGGGTGAGCGTTTGCCTAACGAGTAATGTTCGGCCGATTTAAAATTCGGATAATAAATCCACAGCTGCTGCCCGTCGCTCACGGTCACACTCGGTGAAGTTCCTTTCACTTCACGGCGAAATTTATCGGGGGCCTGAAACCAAACCTTCCCCGCGCTCATGATCGGTTTGGTCATGAGGTGGATGAATTTCTCTTCCTGAAAATCGGCCTGCATTTGTGGCGCCGCGGCGCGCTTGTCCCGAATTTGGGCGAGAAGACCCTTTAGATCAGTCGGTGAAAGCGGTTCGGCGTGGGCTGGGACGATGAGGTTGATAAGCGCGCAGATCGCGAAAAGAATTTTACGCATAACGGGATTGTCGATGTTAGCGCGGGTCGCCGAACCCGCCTGTGGCGGGCAGTCCTTCAACACATGCGGTGAACTCGTCTTGAGTGCAAACAGAAGGAGCTGGGCGACCCAGCTGATTGGTTTCAATCGGCTGCCTTGGCGCGAGGTGGGTCGATCTTATCTTCGCGCCACAGTTTCGGTTTAGCCGCGGCCGACGCCGGCAACGTGAAAAAAATTGTCGCGACCAGACTCCAGAAGATGCCGATGGCGCACGTGATGCCAAGTCCGCTGAGCGAGGGATTCCTGGCGATCCCTAACGAGCCGAACCCGCTTATCGCGGTCAGACCGGCAAGTATGACCGGCTTCACCACACCCGCGACGTCATGCTCGAGTTCGCGCGTCTTTTGCCACACGAGCACGACATAAATCCCGTAATCGACGCCGATCGCGAGGACGAGTCGAAAGGAAAGGACGTTGAGCAAGTTCAAACGGATGTTCAGCAGTTTCATCGAGGCGACCATGGCTCCGATCGCAAACGCGAGTGTGATCACTTGAATGATCCAGAGGCGCAAGTCGCGATACAAGATTGCGAGCAATGAGATGTCGAAGATGGCCATCAACGCGCTGATAATGAGGAGTTGCCGATGCGACCACGGGAGCAAATCGGCCAGGGCGTAACTCCAGCCGGACAAAATCATCGGGACGCCGGGCACCGGCAGATCGTGCCCCAAGTCCTCCGCTTGCGCGTGCGTGGAAATCGGTTTGTTCGTCGTGACAAAACCAGTGGTAAGGAGCGGATTCTTGGCAAGATAGCGATCGATCAAGAACCACCAGCTCGACGCTTTCGGCAATTGACTGCGCCAATTTGGCAGCGGCGCATTTGAATCGACAACCCGTTGCAATTCATTCAGCAGGGTGAAAGCCGTTGCGAATGAGTCGCGGTTGAATCCTTCCGCCTCGATCGTTTCTTCAAGTGCTTGGCGCGTTGTTTGAAAATTAGTTGCGCGCAAGTATTCGCGATTTCTTTGCATCGAGTTCGGTGAAAGACAAAGCGCTGCGGGCGTGGAGAAGCTTTTGATTTTGCCCGCAGCTTGGAGCGCGCTCCAATGCGCTGAGACTTTCTGCCAGTCGTCGTACAGTTCTTGCGGATCGCGCGCCTGTACAATCGCCAGGACCGGTTCCCAGCGTATCGGCATTTTGCGCATGATTGCTTCCAACGCGTTACCGGCGCGGCTGTTTTTCGGCTCAAGCGAACGCGTGCTCGCCTCGAAATGAAGCGGAGGGACGGGCGAAAACCCGATTGCACTCAGCAGCAACAAAATCGCGGTCGAGAAAATCAACACCGGCGCAGGACGCCGCACGCTAAAACCCACATATTTCTTGACGATCTCGAAGACCCAGTCGTGCCGGAGTGGTGGCTGCCGTTCGCGAACGAAGAGAAACAAAATCGTGCACATGAAGAGACCGGCAAAGAAAATGCCGATGGCGATCAGCACACCGAGCTGGGAGAAGCCCAACGAACCGCTCAGGACAAGCGCGAGAAAGCCGACAGCCGTCGTGAGCGCGCCAAAAAAAACAGCGCGGCCAAGTTTTGCCACTGAGGTGGCGATGGCATCACGATGCGATTCCCTGTCGGTCCGCGCTTGCTGGTAACGCCCAAAGATAAGGATTGCAAAATCGACGCCCAACCCGACCAGAATCGCGCAGAACCCGACGGCGACCATGCTCAGGCGGCCAAAAACCAAAAGGCCGAGGGCCAGCGCCACCAAGCAGGAGAGCAGAAGCGAAAATCCCATTCCGAGAAGCGGAATCCAACGATGAAAGCCAAAGAAAAAGATGATGCCGACGAGCAAAATCGATCCGAGCAAGGTGGCGACGATGTCGTAACGCATGCTCAATGAAATCTCGGCGACATAAGCGGAGCGGCCAGTCACCAGAACTTCGAGCGGTCCGCCCTCCCAGCCGTCGCGTGCGTGGGGGCGAAACGCATTCACCTGCCGCATCAAGCGTTGACATTCGAATGCGCTGATTGAGGTCTGATTCGTGACCGCGAGAAAAACTCGCATCGTTCGGTCGGGAGAGGTGAGGGGCTGCTCCTCTTCGAGGGCGTTGCGTTCGGCGAAAGGTTTGAGCGCGGGCGCGATCAAGCCCAACGGATCGAACGAGAGCTCGAATTCCGGTCTCGGCGAGCCGGCTTCAATCTGCTGATGCAGTCGACGCAAGCGCTCGCGCATTTTTTCCGGCTGCAAGATCGACATTGTCTCGTCGAAAGCAGCCGCCTCGAGATTCAAGAGCAGCGGCACGGCAATCGATTGCAGATCGCGAAGTCCATCCGGCGTCTCCATCGGCGAGCCGGCCAGTACACGCTCGCACCAGGGTTGACGACGCAGATTATCCGCGAATATCGGCGCGAACTCTTCCAGCTTATCGACGTCGGCCGGATGGCAAAGGAGGGCGAAGGTGAGTTCGCGGGTCTGCTCGAAATCGCGATCGTAAATTTTTAATCCGGCAATGGAGCTGAACTTCACCGGCAAAATGTTGAGCACGTCAGAGTCAAGCCGCATCTGCGTGACGAGGATCGCAATGCAAACGGTGGCGAGCGCGGCAACACCGCACCAAACGAGCCCACGCCGTTGCGTAATAACTCGGGCGATGAAATCACTGATCCGCATGAGCGAACCACGAATGAACACGAATCGACACTAAGTTGCCAATCCTGCGTCAGCGCTTCGGGTTTCTATTCCAGAAACCTTTTTGGACAACAGATGCAGCCATTCGCTCATGAACCCTCACCCGGCGCTGCGCGTCCGCCTCTCCCTAAGGGAGAGAATTGAGGTGAGGGTAATAAGTAGCGTGCGATTTTCAGAACGCGTTTGGTGTCACCAGCTCGCGTTGTTAGAATCGAAGTAAAAAAGTTTCCGCACCGGCGACGTGCCGCACTAATCGTCGCTCCTGCGCGTGAATGAGTTTGTCGCGTAAAGCGAGCCAGCCACGCAATTGCGGCGGCGCTTGTTCGATTGGACCGGACCAGCCCCCGCGCGCGAACGGGCCTTTGACTTCGGCGAAGTTCGCGTCTTCCCGCAAAAACAAAAGCGTCACGCCTGGCCCTTTTGAAAACGTCAGCTCGAGCTCGCCATTCGTGGAAAAGCGAACAAACGCATCACCGATGAGCGTTGTTCCCGGCGCGCGATATAAAAGTTGTCCAGTGCGTATCTGCCAATCGTTTGTCGGTTCGGCAAATTGATGCCGCGAAATCGTCGCGCAACTCGTTAGGTTGGTAATCGCGCACGCCAGGAGAGTCCACTTGCCGAGGCGCGTGAGGTCACTCGCCCCTATCTGGCCGCTCATGAAATCGCGCCGATTGTTGCGGGCGAAACCTGCGGCTCTTCTTTTTTCGGCACGAGCGTAAGCCGGGGCGAGAGCGCGAAGAAACGTTGCGCGTTCACGAAAAAGTAAAACAGCCACATGCGCCATTTGATGGCGAGACTCTTTCCTTCGTTGCCTGCGAGCACGGCGTTGACAGCGGCGGCGATTTGCATTGTGTCGGTCGGGTTGAGAAACACCTCGATGAATTCCTTGCCACGGCGATACCACGCATTCACGAACGCGAGATAGATGTCCATGACATGATTGACAGTGCGCGCATAGTTCTTGAAAAGGCGCCGCTTGCGCGCTTCGTCGCGCAAAACCTCGTCTAGTGTGTCGGCGGCCTTTTCCGCGGACATGATCGCCAAAAAAACGCCGCTGCTGAAAACCGGATCGATGAATCCGGCGGCGTCGCCCACGAGCAGCCAGCGGTCGCCGAAAAGTTTTGTGTTCCGGTACGAGTAATCGCCGGCGGAATAAACCGGCGAGACGCGCTCGGCCCTTTTCATTCGCTCGAGTACCATCGGCTGTTCGTCGATGCATTTTTCGAGCGCCGTTTCCGGCGAAAGTTTCATCGCGCGAAACGTGGGGGTATCCATGACAACGCCGATGCTCATGCGCGTGGTCGTCAGGGGAATCATCCAAAACCAGCGGTCGAGGCCGCGCACCATGCGAATGAGTGTGCCGTCAATGCCCTCGGCGCGATCGACGTTCTCGTAATGCGCGAAGACGGAAAACTTCTGCAGATGATCGTACATTTTTTTGACTTTGAAAAAACTGCCGAGCTTCGTTTGCCGGCCGCTGCAATCGAGCAGATAGCGAGCTTCGATTGTCGATCTTGCGCCGGTGGGCGTTTCCATGTCGATCTTCGCGCGATCGTTCTCGAAAGTGATGTTCTTCACATCTGTTTCTTCGTGGACTTCAGCGCCGTTTTCGCGCGAGTGATCGAGCAAAAGCTTGTCGAACTCGGAGCGAGTGACCTGATAGGCGCGGTCGCGTCGCGCGCGGAAACCGTCTTTGAAGTAAAACTTTGCGCCTTTCGTTCCGCAGGCGGCGACAATTTCGCCGCCGAATTTCGGCAGAAACGTGCGGTCAAGTTTTTCGCGCACGCCGAGGCGATCGAACGTTTGCGTGCTAAAAGGCAGGAGCGATTCGCCGATGTGAAAGCGGGGAAATTTTTCACGTTCGAGGACGATCACGCGCCGACCGGCGCGCGCGAGCAAGGTCGCCGCAGTACTGCCAGCCGGGCCCCCGCCGATGATGGCGACGTCGTAGATGTCGCCGAACCCGCTGCTGGCGGGCAGCTCCTTCGACCGAAACCAAGTCTTCATATAGCAAGCCGAATTGAAGGAGCTGGGCGACCCAGCCATTTCATCGAAGTGGCTGCCCTTCGGGCGCGTAGCGGGTCGTTCTTCATTCGAAGCTCATGTTAGCAAAGTTCGCGGCGAAGCAAAGCAGATCGGCTGCGCGATGCGATGCTGGTGAGGTTGCGACATTTCATGATCCGAATTAACAGAACATCTGAGAATGAAATTGATCGACCGGCTTGTCAGCCGCGAGTTGGTGGTCAACGTGCTTTTCGCAATCCTGGTGTTGAACCTCGTACTGGTGGTGGGCAACATCTTTCGCAAGTTGCTTCCCTTGCTCGTGAACCACGATGTGCCGATGGTATTTCGCGGAAACAACCAGCGGCGTGAAACACATCTTATTCGTGTGTGTGGAGAATTCGAACCGGAGCCAGATGGCGGAGGCTTTCGCGCGCATCCATGGCAGAGAAAAGGTGGAAGCTTACAGCGCAGGTTCGCGAGCGTCGGGCATCGTCAATCCGAAGGCGATTGAGGCAATGCGCGAGCTGGGCTGCGATCTCAGCGGGCAGCGCTCGAAATCGATTGTCGATCTTCCGGACATCGAGTTCGACTTTCTCGCGACGATGGGTTGCGGCGATGCCTGTCGATTGGTTCGTGCAAAACGTCGCGAAGATTGGGACATCCCAGACCCGAAAGCGCTCCCGCCGGAAGAATTTCGTGCCGTTCGCGATCTTATTGGGAGCAAGATCAAAACTCTGCTCAAGACGCTGGCGTGACGCGTGGATTTGCAATTCAGCAAAAACTTGGCGTCGCGCGCCGCGAATGACCAACCGAGTTGCCCGTCAGAAACGCACGGTTCAGATTTCCTCCCGTGACGGTCCGAGCGAAAGAGAAGCGGCCTCGAGCCATCGGTAACGCCGGCTCTGGAATGATGTGGGAAGGCGAACGGAGAGTGCATCCCACAAACAGACGGCCACGCAGGCCAGCACCAAACCTGAGGCATAGGGTCGCAAAACATTAAGGAGCTCGATCGCCTCGAGAGACGAATTCAACTTCTTATCGATTAGCATCACGTGCGCGATCATGGTCAGGCTCGCGAACGAGATAATAAAATGGATCACACTTAACCTAACGCTCACAACGAAGGCGACCGCGCTTACGACAGCGCCCCACATCAGATAACGCTCATGCATTTGGCCGAGCAGCGCGAACATTAATAGCCAGGGCATGGCGATTGCGATAAGCAACCGAGGATCGCGATCTCGGGTATGCCGCGCGGCGCCACGCGCGCAGAGTGCTAATGCGCCTAAGTAAAGTAAGCGCAACGTCCATTGCAGCGTGATTGCTAAATGGAGAGATCCAAACTGACCCGACCAGAAGGGATCCTTTAGCGACCAGCCGAGGTTCGAGAGAAGCGACGGGAGATTGTAGCAAGAACTGATAAAAAGATAGGGATAATGCTCGCTGCCATATATGAAGCCAATTTGCAACCACGCGAAGCTGCCGCCATCGAAAGCACCGATGACAAATACCGCGAGCGCAGTGAGACCGGCGATCCACGCTCCCGTATGGCGCAACCCGCGCCGTAAGAGGAATAACGAGCTCACGACGGCCACGATCGCGAGGGCAATCCACGCTACTGGATTACGCAGGAGCCATGGCGAAACTACCAATGCCACCGTTGCAGTGAAACCGGCAAGCATGCGCATCGCGCGGTCCCATTTTTTTTGCCACAATGGCCAAAAGACAAGAAAAGGCGCGACGAATAACAGCTGGCCTTTGAACATTCCGCCTGCGGCCAGTAGACAGCCACACAAGAACCAACGATTCTTCAAGGCGCCGAGCACAGCGAACAGATAGAAAGGCACGATCCATACGTCCCATTGTGGCCAGCCATGCGCATCGAGAATCATGGAAGGCTCAAGCCACGCAAGGGCCGCCGCCGCTAAGCCGCAAACCCAGGCGCGGTGCTCCCGCGGGAAAACTCGCAAAAAACGCGGCGTCGTCGCACCGACTGCTCGCCGCAGCCATAAACGGACGAGCAAAAAAATCGCAATCGCGGAGATCAGTTCACATAAGAGATTGGCCTTGAGCAGAACCCCGACATAATGCGGGTGGCCGTCATCCACGCCCGGGAATTCTGTGCGCACCTCTTTTGCCCAGATCGACATCACCAAAAGCCGCAACGGCGGATAATCGAGACCGTAATCGTTCTCATAAGCCTCGCGTTTCACCTCATCATAGAGCGCGAAATAGCCGCGGAAGAATGCAGCCCATGAATTCGTAGAGATCTCATCAGGTGATAATTCGCGAGCCTTTGCCAATGTCTCGCTGCCCCAATAAAAGCCGTTGACGATGTCGTGCTGGAAACGCACGTGTCTCGTCGTTTCCCACGTCCAGCGTCGTAGTTGAACCCCACCCAGGACAAGGGCGATGATCAAAAGCGCGAATAAGGAGTGACGTATAAATCTGCTAGTGAACAGTCGTCTAAAGAGCACGCGAGTCGCCATCGGCTGATCTTAAGACAGCAGTTCGACTCAAAGCGTTACAACATTGTTTCAAAAGGTCTCTCGTCACATTGCCTGGCGGCTCCAGCGGCAGACTTGAGTGAGCACCCACGAAGTGATGGTGGAACGCGCAGTCCCTTGCGCGTTGCTAAGATTCAAGCGGCGAAGCCGCACTTATTTGGTATTTCCAACCATTCAATGATCAAGATTAAGCGGTTCCGAAATCGATGGTGAGCTCGACGTTGTCGAGAACGGCGATGCGGATGTCGCGCAATTGAATTTCACCGAGCGGCAGCGACTTGAGAGACAAAGTGTGGCCTTCCAGTTGGCGAAAATAGGGGTCGAGCGCGCTGCACGCGAGCGAGCCGATTGCACCGTGGCTTTTGCATTTGAGCTTCGAAATTTTCGCCACGAAGTCGCCGTCGATATCGAGCTGGACGGAAATGTCGATCTTAGCGCGCAAAAGAAATTTTCGCGCTCGGATCCCAATCTCGGCCGCGATGGAGCGCGGGCCGCACGCACGCATCATGAGGCGCACTTGCTCGATTACGATTCCGTGGGGGCTTGCTTCGCGGCCGCCGATCTCGACAATCGCATTTTCAAGATCCCGTGGCGCGGCGGAAATGACAATTTGTCCGTCGCGCACTTTGTGGGCGATCAAGACGACCTCGCTGTTTCCGTCGCGGCCCTGATGAAAAACGACATCGCGCGCTTCCATGCGCAAGTCCAGAGGCGCACCGCGCACGGAAACATTCCGAGCACTCAGTGTCACGAGGGCCGCTTCACAGGCGAGCTTGGTTTCGCCGACGACAGCTGGTGGCGCCGGTGGAAGTGAATCAAACTGCGCGCCGTCGAAGTTGATCGCGATCTCGTCGAGATACGGAAACACGCGCGAGCGGACGTTGACAAGCGGGTCCGACTTTGATGCAAAGCGCCGCAGCGCTCGATCGATCGCCTGCGCGAGCTCGTCCTTAGAAGATAGAAACTGCGCGCAGTGAAGAGCGATCATTTGGTCAACCGTTGAACATCGATCTGGCGTGACAGGTCGGCGGAGACTCCGTCGAGCCGAAGATGGAACAACTTCCAAGCAAAGTCACGGCTCAGCGGAACTTCCCTACCGATAATGGAATTTGCAAATCGGACATCCTTACTTAGATTTCGCACTTCTTTATGGCCAAGACCTCCTGGATCAATCGCAACAAACGCAAGCGCGCGACGGTAAAGAAATACGCAGCGGTGCGGGCGGAATTGAAAGCGAAGAAAGATTACGCCGGTCTCGCGCAACTGCCGCGCGATGCCAGCCCGACGCGGGTGGTAAATCGCTGCGAGGTGACCGGCCGCCGCCGCGCCTTCATTCGCCGGTTCAAGGTTTCGCGTCTCACTTTTCGTGAACTTGCTTCCGCCGGGCTTATTCCTGGCGTGACGAAGTCGAGTTGGTAGGATTGAAGGGATCGCCGGATGCAGCCCCGAAAGCATTCGGGGCATCCGCGCCATGAGCTTTTCCTTATTCGCATTTACCGCGTCCGCACCGGTCGATGCTGACGTAATCGCGCCGCAATGGGATTCCCCTGGCGTGCTGTTCCTTAAATTGGCGGCGATCGCAGCGCTGGTCGGACTGAATGCGTTCTTTGTTACTTGCGAATTTGCCATCGTGAAAGTGCGCGCCAGCCAGCTCGACGCGCTGGTAGAGGAGGGGGATCTTCGGGCCAGTTTTGTCAAGCACGTCCGGGCGCATCTCGATGCCTATCTTTCCGCGACGCAACTGGGCGTGACCGTGGCGAGCCTCGCGCTGGGCTGGATCGGTGAACAATGTCTGGCCTCGATCTTGCAACCGGCCTTCGCGCTCGTGCATCTTTATTCGCGCGCCTTTGTCACCTCCGTTTCCATTGCGCTGGCCTTCGCCGGGATCACCTTTCTGCATATCGTTTTCGGCGAGCTGGCGCCAAAATACATCGCGATCGCGAATCCGTTGCCGGTCGCGCTCCGATTGGTCCGTCCACTGGGCGCATTTTATATTCTATTCAAACCGGCCATCTGGCTCTTGCAGAAATCGGCGAATTTCCTTTTACGGCGATTGCTGCGGATCAAGCCCATCCCCGGAACGGAGCTGGCCCACAGCGAAGAAGAGCTGCGTTTGATTTTGGAGCAAAGCGAAAAATCCGACGAAGTTTCATCGCTCGGCCATGATTTGCTCGTGAACGCGCTCGATCTGCGCCAGCTCGTCGTCCGCGACATCATGACGCCGCGGGGCGATGTGGTTTATCTGGATGTGGAAGACGATTTCGAAACCAACGTCAAGAAGGCGCTCGACTCGCGCCACACGCGCTTTCCGCTTTGCCGGGAAAATCTCGATAACACTATCGGTCTCATTCATATCAAAGAACTGGTGCCGATGATGCGCGATCCGAACCCGGACTTAATGCGGATCAAGCGCGAACTGATTCCGGTGCCGGAAATGATGTCACTGGAGAAGCTGCTCACTCTTTTTCTGACGAAGCACGCGCATCTTGCCATCGTGGTTGACGAATTTGGCGGGACAGTCGGGATGGTGACGCTCGAAAACGTGCTGGAAGAATTAGTCGGCGACATTCAAGACGAGTTCGACACGGACAAGGAAGAATTCCGCAAGATCAGCGCCAACGAATTCACGGTGGATGGGGCGCTCGGTCTTTACGAATTGAACGATCTTGCGAAGCTCGAATTAGAGAGCGCGGACGTGAGCACAATCGGCGGGTACGTGACGCATCTACTCGGGCATCTCCCGAAGCAGGGCGAACAGGTCAAGATCGACGGTTACCTGGTAACGGTTTCGCAAACGGATGAGCGCCGCGTTCGGCAACTGCATTTCAAGAAATTGAGCGACGCGTCCGCTGCCGCGTCAGCAACAAAGTCCGGCGTCGCATTGTAAGCTATCTTGTGTAGTGGCAGCTGTGTCGGCTGCTCTGGAATAGAATTGCAGGCGGCACGCCTGCCTCTACTGCTTCGAAAATGGAATTAATCGCTGAAACTGAAATCACATGTCCGCATTGTGGCGAAGTTTTCCCGATCCAGGTGGACACTTCCCAACCTGAGCAGTCGCTGATCGAGGATTGCACGGTTTGTTGCCGGCCGATCGCGCTCATGATTCGTTGCCAGCCGGGTGTGATTGTCGACGTGGTGACGTCGCATTGAAGCGACATTCGATGTCGTCCAAGTGGACGGAAAATTGCCGATCGCCAATTTCAACTCGCGAAAGCTTTCGGAGTCAATTGCGCGCGCAGGGCGGGCCGACGCCGCAGTTGCAGCGCAAGCGCTTCGATCGCGCGCAGAGTCGGCGGGCTGATGTGGTGTTCCATCCCTTCCACGTCATGATAGATGACCTGCTCATCAAGGCCGAGGAGCTTGAGAAAATCAGTGAGGAGCCGGTGCCGATGGGTGATCTTGCGGGCAAGCCTTTCCCCGGCTGCGGTTAAGACGAGGCCACGATATTTTTCGTATTTCAGGAGTCCGTCGGCGTCGAGCCGTTGAACCATGTTCGTCACGCTGGCTTGTGAGATTTTCAAAGCGGACGCGATATCGACGACGCGCGCGTAGCCCTTGGAGTTAATGAGTCCCAGGATGCGTTCGAGGTAATCCTCGACTGCGGTAGAACTGCCGAGAGCGGAGGAAGAAGTTTTGCGGCCCACGGGCGAAGAATAGAAAAAAGGGAAAAATAGTCAAATGAATAAATAATTGGTTATTGACAGAATCATATGATGATACAACTAAATTAGTCTAGCCTAAATCCAATGAAGCTGGCTCATTTCGAGTTCTCACCCCAACGCCCGCAGCCCGAGCGCTGCCCGCGAACTGAACGCGTTTTCGGGCATCGGCGTGCAGGCTTGAAAAGAGAACAACTGCGAAGTTCATGAACCAATCCGATCATAAGCTGGCGACGGAACCGCGACCGGCGTGGCGCAAACCAGCGGGACTGGTCTCGCTGCCGGAAGTCCATCGCAGCATTGTCGTTCCGACGACGGCTTCGTTTTGGAGGAAGCTGCTGGCTTTCTCCGGGCCCGGCTTTCTCGTGGCCGTCGGTTACATGGACCCGGGCAATTGGGCCACCGATCTGGCGGGCGGGGCGAAATTTGGCTACGCGCTTCTCGCGGTCGTGATGATTTCCAACTTGATGGCGATCCTGCTCCAGCATTTGTGCATCAAACTCGGCGTGGCCACGGGACGTGATCTTGCGCAAGCCTGCCGCGATCATTACTCGACGCTGACAGTTTGGTTTCTTTGGATTCTTTGCGAAATCGCCATTGCCGCGTGCGATCTGGCCGAAGTGGTCGGCTCTGCCATCGCCTTGCAACTGCTCTTTGGTATTCCGCTGGTGTGGGGTTGCGGAATTACCGCGCTAGATGTGCTGGCCGTTCTTTACCTCCAGCAAAAGGGTTTTCGTTACATCGAGGCGTTGGTTATTACGCTCATCGCAACCATCGCCACTTGCTTTGCGGCAGAACTGGCCTTTTCCAAACCGAACTTCCTGGGTGTGGTGCTCGGTTTTGTGCCCGGCCCGCACATCGTCATGAACCAGCAAATGCTTTACGTCAGCATCGGCATCATCGGCGCGACGGTTATGCCGCACAATCTTTACCTGCATTCATCGATTGTGCAGACACGGATGTTTGAGCAGACGCCGGAAGGCAAACGGGAAGCGATCAAATATGCGAGCATCGACTCGACCGGCGCGCTCATGTTCGCGCTCTTCATTAACGCCGCCATTTTGATACTGGCGGCGTCTGTTTTCCATTGGTCTGGCCATCAAGAAGTAGCGGCAATTCAGGACGCTTATCAATTGCTAAGCCCGCTCCTCGGCGTCAGTTTTGCAAGCGCGCTTTTTGCCATCGCTCTGCTCGCTTCTGGTCAGAACTCGACCCTCACGGGAACACTCGCTGGCCAGGTGGTAATGGAAGGTTTCCTCAACATCCGCATCACGCCATGGCTGCGCCGGCTCATCACGCGAGGCATCGCCATCATCCCCGCAGTCTTGGTCATTGGCATTTTCGGCGAAGGTAAAACCACCCAATTACTCATCGTCAGCCAGGTCGTCTTGAGTATGCAGCTTGGGTTTGCCGTTTGGCCGTTGATGCGGTTTACCGATGAAAAAGCGAAGATGGGCGAGTTTGCCAACCGGTTATGGTTGAAAATTCTCGGTTGGACAACGGCCGCGGTTATCATTCTCCTTAATGTGAAACTGCTCTTCGACACTTTTATGCCCGATTCTGTGCTCAAAGCGTTCTATGGTTCTCTCGGTCTACCAATTCCGCAATGAAACCAATGACGAATGAGCGAATGACAAAGAACTATTGGCGCGCTCCTTCGTTGTTCGTGCTTCGTCATTGCTAAACATGTATAAGCACATTCTCATCCCGCTCGAAAACAGTTCCGCCGACGAGACCGTCCTCGGCCACATCAAACCACTCGCGCGCATGACCGGAGCAAAGCTCCTCCTCATGCATGTGGCAGATGGCTGGGTCGCGAGAAATTTTAATCAACTCAAGCTTGCCGAGAGCGAGGAAATGAAAGAGGACCGCGCCTATTTGGAAAAACGCCAGGGCGAGCTGAGCGGCGAAGGTTTTGCCTGCGATGCCGTGCTCGCCCTCGGCGAGCCTGCCGACGAAATCATCAAACTCGCGCGTGAGAAAGAAGTCGATCTAATCGCGATGACTACGCACGGCCATCGTTTCGTCAGCGACATTCTTTACGGCGCGACCGCGGACAAAGTTCGGCATGCGGTAGAGGTGCCGGTGCTTCTTGTCCGCGCAGGAAAGTAAAACTGCGTGCGATTCCTTGGCCGCACGTTTAAAAAGAGGCGGTGAAGGTCCTTTTCCTCACCAACGAATATCCGCCGTATATTTACGGTGGTGCGGGCGTGCACGTGGATGGTCTCTCGCGCGAGCTGGCCAAGACGATGCCGGTGGAAGTGCGCTGCTTCGGCGATCAACATTTCAAAAAAGGCAAGCTCGAGGTCACCGGTTTCGAACTGGATGCGCGCAATTTCACTTGCCCGAAACCGTTGCAATCGGTTTTCGGCGCGGTCCGTCGCTGCATCGACTTCAACACCACGAACATCGATGCCGATCTCGTGCACTGCCACACTTGGTACAGTCACTTCGGCGGCATTCTTGCCAAGCTGAATTACGGAATTCCGCTGCTCATCACCGTTCATTCCCTCGAACCGCTCCGGCCATGGAAACGGGAGCAGCTTGGCGGCGGTTACGATTTCTCGCTTTGGATCGAGAAAACCGCGCTGGAGATGGCAAACGCAATTATTGCTGTTTCAAACGAAACCAGACGCGACATCGAGCGATTGTTCGATGTCGATCTAACGCGGGTGCACGTGATTCACAATGGCATCGACCTCGAGCAATACCGGAAAGTCGATTCAACCGCTGCGCTCAAGCGCCATGGAATCGATCCAACCAAACCGTACTTGCTCTTCGTTGGCCGAATCGCGCGGCAAAAAGGGATCATTCATCTCGTCCGCGCAATCCAATTCATGGACAAAGATTTTCAAATTGTGCTTTGCGCGGGCGCACCCGACACGCCTCAGATCGCTGTGGAGATGAAAGAAGCGGTTAAGAGCGCGGCCAAAAGGCGCTCCGACATCATTTGGATTGAGGAGATGGTCGATAGAGAGGCGGTCATCGAACTTTACTCGCACGCGGCTGTGTTTTGTTGCCCCTCGATCTACGAACCTTTCGGCATCATCAACCTCGAAGCGATGGCATGCGAGACCGCAGTCGTCGCGAGCGCGGTCGGTGGAATTAAAGAAGTCGTGGTCGATGGCGATACCGGTTTTCTCGTTCCGCTCGAGCAAATGAAAGAAAGCCCGTTCGAACCGACCAATCCCGAAAAATTTTCGTGTGATCTCGCTGCGCGCATCAATCAGCTCATGAAAGATCGAACCGTGCGCGAAAAATTCGGCCTGGCCGGAAGAAAACGCGCCGAAGAGAAATTCAGTTGGTCAGCAATTGCTCAGCAAACGCGAGAACTTTACGAATCGTTAATTCGGTAGGGCAAGATGCTGTCGAGCCGACTAAAATTTTTGTAGGGGAAGCCGTTGGCTTCCCATGGGACGACAGCGTCGTCCCCTACAACAATCAGCGTAAACCGGTATCGCAGTTCCACTGAACCCTTGTCATCTTGCCTGCAACAACATCGGCCTCGAAGGGGCCAAACTTCCCGATTCCACTTTTCTTGCCCTCCCTTGAAACCGTATAGTGACCGGGAGCCAGCGAAATCCGAAACTGGCCCTGATCGTCGGTGGTGAAGGATGTAACCGCGCCCTTTTCGTTTTCCACGACGAAAGCAACCTTGGCGAGCGGCCCCGAGTCGGGAGTATCGGCTCTCGATGGCCCGCCACGAATGGGACTTACCGTAATCACTCCTTCGAGCCCTGTTCCGGATTCGGGCGTAGACATCGGCTGCGCTTCTGCTGACGAAAAGCAAGAAGACAGAACCAAGAGGGCCGGAATTATCCGGAGGGATTGTTTTGTGTTCATAGACGATGATCACATCGATGTTGTAACGATTCAACGCTGCAACGACGTCTTCTAAGCTATGTTTGTCGATCGGATCAAAATCTTTGCCAAAGCCGGAAATGGCGGGCGTGGTTCCGTCAGTTTTCGGCGGGAGAAGTTTGTGCCCAAAGGTGGCCCGGATGGCGGCGATGGTGGCCGCGGCGGCGACGTGATTCTACGCGCCGATCAGCACGTCGATAATCTTACGGGTCTTTTTTATGAGCCGATCGTCAAAGCGAAAAATGGCGGACACGGGATGGGGAAGAAGATGTATGGTCGATCGGCGCAGGCCAAGATCGTGAAGGTGCCGGAGGGGACGATTGTTTGGCGAACGGAAGAGGCAAAACGTCCAACCCCGAAAAACTCTCGGGGCAGACTGTCCAACGCTCAACGTCCGACGCCCAATGCGGAAGCGCATGACGCGGGATCTGATCAATTCGCAATCGCCGCTCCGCAATCCAAAATCGAGTTAGTTGTCGATCTTACGCGCGACGGCCAGGAGTTTGTGCTTTGTCGCGGCGGCGCGGGCGGGAAGGGGAATGTTCACTTCAAAAGCTCGCGCAATCGCGCGCCGCGCCAATACACCGAAGGCGAGGAAGGCGAGCAGGGACATTTCCTACTTGAGTTGCGCACGATCGCCGATGCCGCGCTCGTTGGGTATCCGAACGCCGGCAAATCGACTTTGCTTCGCAAGATTTCCGCCGCCCGCCCGAAAGTTGCGCCGTATCCATTCACAACGCTGCATCCGATCATCGGGGTGGTCGATTTTTCCGAATATCGCCGCGGAACGATCGCTGATATTCCCGGTCTGATTGAGGGGGCGCATCGCGGGCTCGGACTCGGCCACGAGTTTTTGCGGCACATCACGCGATGCCGCGCTCTGCTCTTCGTCCTCGACATCGCCGGAAGCGAAGGCCGCAATCCCGTGGAAGACTTGCAACAACTCCGGCGCGAGATCGATCTCTACGATCCGCTGCTCTCGAAACGGCCCTGGTTCGTTATCGCCAACAAAATGGATTTGCCGAATGCAGATGAGAATCTGAAAACGCTCCGTAAACGTTTCCCGAAGATAGACATTGTCGCTGTCTCGGCCGCAAAAAATGAAGGTATCGACGCGCTGAAGCAGCAACTGGAGATCTGGCTCAAGGTATAACTGTCGCTTGTGCCAGCGGAGTCGGACGCCTGCCACGCCGTAGGTTGCGAAGGCGGGTTCAACGTTGGACGTTTGCTGCCATCTTATGCCCGAACTGAGTATTTCTGCTCCCCTTAGCTTCAACCCGATTTTCATGGAGCGAATCTGGGGCGGGCGCCGCCTTGAAACGGAATTCAGCAAGCAGCTTCCGCCAAGGGTCCGCATCGGTGAATCGTGGGAGCTGGTGGATCGTCTCGAAGCGCAAAGCGTCGTCGCGCGCGGCCCGCTCAAAGGCAAAACGCTGCACGAACTCTGGACCCAACATCGACGCGAAATTTTCGGCGATGCGCCCGATCATCCGCGTTTTCCCCTGCTCGTAAAACTGCTCGATGCAGACCAAAAACTTTCGCTCCAAGTTCATCCGCCGGAAAAGATCGCAGCCACACTGGGCGGCGAACCAAAAACGGAATTCTGGTACGTGGCCGCGGCCGAGCCGGGCGCAAGGCTTTTTGTCGGGTTGAAAGACGCCATGACGCGCGCTCGTTTTGAAGAAGCCTTGCGCGGCGGATCGATCGCCGGCCATGTCCATGCCATCGAGAGCAAACGCGG
>DATMPQ010000344.1:0-5650 GCA_035567015.1 Chthoniobacterales bacterium
AGCCAATCGTTTGAAACGTCGTATTCAGCGAGTCAGGATAATTCTCCCACCTTTCCCCATGGTACTCACCGCCGATCGCAAAGCCGACCGGTCCGGCGGGAAGATTGAACAGCTCACCGTCAATTTTGGCATACCACAGAGGCTCCTCAAATGCGCCAGTGTTATGCAGGTTGACATAAACCCTGTTTCTGGCCGCCGCCGTGTTCATATGATTGAAGCCGCCAAACGCATCAAACGCGGTGGCCGGGTTCGTATCCAGCAGCGCCGCACGCAGCCCAGGCTGGCTGACCTCGCCTATGGATAGGTTCGTCGCATCGTTTCGAGAGTAACGGAAACCCAGTTCCCAGTCCCAATTCTTGAAATAATCGCCAAATTCTCCCATCTCACCTTTGAGCCCCACGTCGAAGAGCTGATCAAGGTACGTGACCTGTGAATGTCTGGGACCAGTGTCCTGAATGGAGCGGTAACGAACCCCCGTAGTCATTGGGACCGGGACTCCGTTAATATCCAAAGTTGCGTTGGCGACCGTGAACGGATTAAACGCATTCTGGATTGGCACACTGATGCCGGCCGAACTGAAACTCGGGCCCAGATCACCATCACCACGAACGTGGAATGGGTCGGGCGTAAACGGGGCAGGTGCCAGGGATGCATCGAAAAACGAGCGCACATATTTAAAGTCTCCAAATATCACCAGGTATTTGTCGCACAGGTCGCGGGTGAAGGAACCGTAGAAGGTTTGCCGATCCGCCGGCGGAAGGGCTGGCGTGAAAGCCCCGAAGTTAAAGAACTGATAGTTCCCATCCGGGTAAGGATCGATCGTATTTGGATTGATATAGAACGGAGAGGTCGCGGCGTTTGGCGCCGAGTGTGGCGGTGGCGAGGTCGAGCCGAAAAACAATTTCGGGATCAAGCGGAAGCTTCCAACGCGGCCAGGTTCGTTCCCGCTTCGGGCGTCAAATCCTCCAAACGGTGTGAAATTTCCGTTGGCCGAAAGGTTACGGTCGGCGCTGAAGAGGCCGCCGGTACGCTGATAGAAATCAGCGACGACGACAATGTCGGTCTTGTCATCTCCGGTGCCGGCTTTGATCCATGCCTGCCACTCACCCATGTCATTGGATGCTCCCATGTTTGTGTTCCCGTAACTGCCCCCGATCTCAAGCCCACGGAACTTGTGGACCAAAAAGTAGTTGACCACACCAGCCACCGCGTCGGCGCCATAGACAGCCGAGGCGCCATCCTTGAGGATTTCGAGGTGATCGACAATCGAGAACGGAATGAGATTGATGTCGTAGCCGCCGTTCAGTGCAGCCGTTGCAAAGCGCTTGCCATCTATGAGGACCAAAGTCTCTTTCGGGAGCAGACCGCGCAAGGCGATCTGCGTAGTGCCGTCACCACCATTCGCGATGTTCTGGTTGATCGTTCCGCCTGCCTCCTGTGGCAGAAAAGTTGTCAGGTCCGTTGCGTTGCGAATGCCCAGTTTCTCGATGTCCTGTGGCCGATACGTGTCCACCGGATTTGGCCCGGTCTCTTCCGCTGTCGGAATATTCGAACCGGTCACGATCACGCGCTCGGCTTCTGCCGTAGTCGGCGCCGTTGGAGCCGCCGGTGCTGGCAGCTGAGCGAATGCGTTCGATGCGAAAATTAAAGGAAATCCAACGCTCGCCGCAAAGGCAACGCGAATGGTTCCAAGTTTATTTAGCACGTTTTTTATCATTGGTTTCTCCATGGGTTTGGTTAGGTTTGTGTAGGGATTAGGCAAGATTTTTGAGTCTGACAAGGTTTTTTTTCACTTTTTTGAATATTTTTTTGAACGGGCCACCGTGGTCATTTGTCACAATGTGTGTTGTTTTTTGTCGTTTTATCGGATTTCGCAACCGACGCCTAGAAAAAAATCAAAAAATTTTTGTAGGCGCCCGGTGCCCGTCGGCTGCTCCAATTTCGTCAGCGGTGCAACGCAAAGTCGATCGTGCGCTTTCCATGAAATTCGGAAAGAGGTGCAGATTGCGTGCCATCCATGCGCCACTTGGCGGATTATTTTTTCTACCACCGACTGCTGACAATTTCGACTTCATTGCGAGGACCGGATAGTTTCCAAGCGGTGGTCACATCAAGGGCTGCGATATCCATTGTGAACGGATGCGTGCACCGAATGCACGAAAGAGCGCCGCATTCGATTTGGAACTGCACCCTCGCGCCAGGTTAAAATTGCGCTCCTCTTTCGAAAAAGATCCGTTCGCGCTCGACATCCGCACCCCGCCGCAGAAAGAAATCGCGCAGTTCGGGCGTATAGTAATCGTCGCCGAACGTCGGGTTAAGCCCGAAAAAGAGTTTGCCGCTGGGCGCGAGGTGTCGCTGCAAATCACGTAGGAAAAAATCCCATTCCGCTGGGCCCCAGAGTCGTTCCGCCGGATAGTCCAAATTAAAATTGATCGAGAACGCGGTGATCCAATCGAATTTTTGGCCAAGATCAGGCAGCGTTTCGAATGGTTTGATCCTCCACACGACGCGCGGCACGTCGAAAATATTGAGCAACTCAGCGTAAAGCGACACTTGGTCTATATCGAGGCCGAGGACCGAGTGACCGAGCTTTTTCAGGATGAACAAAAAAAATCCGCCCCCGCAGCCAAGATCTAGCACGCGCTTGGGCGTGGAGCGATGAAGTTTTAGATCTTGCACGCGTTCGCGATTCAGTCTCAACCAAGGATCAACATTCGCGTACTTGGCGTATCCTGCGGGCGAGTCGGCATAGCGTTGCTGAATTTCACGCAGACGTTCTTCATCGATGCCGGCGCGCAACGGCTCGAGTTGAAGCCGGAAAATGGAGCGTTGTGCCCTCCGCCAGGCGCGCCGATAGGTCAACGGTTGCGCGAGTTTGCTGATTTTATGGCCAAGTTTCATTTTGCTAGACGGCGCGGCGCGCGCCCGAAGCAGACAAGGAATCGGTGCACGATTGTTGACCTTACAAAAGAGTCCTGGGGAATTCCAGTTCCCGTGCGAACGCGCCTTTCAACCTCAACCTACATCAGTGCGGAGGACGAAATCCGAAATCTGTCTCCAATTTTGCCCACAACCAATCGATGAACCAATCTCTCTTGATCGATCCGGCGTTGTCGGCGGCCAGCGATTCCGCTTTGCCGACATCGCCGTTCAAGCAGTAGAGATACGTGAGCAGCAATATATCATTGACGCCTGTCGATCCTCGATTTCTCCCAATTTCCAATAGCCGAATGGCTTCCCTGACGTGCCGCGAAGCCAGTGCTCCGGCAACCAAATCCGGCACGGTTTCGGTGGGCGGGCTCTCGGAATTCAGCGCGACCCGCTCAGCGATCGAGAGCCGGAATTCATCGCTGTTCAAGACTTCCAAGACCGGCGTGCGCAAGCGGGAATTGCGCAGGTAAAGATCCAGTTCAGCCAACCTATTGCTGCCCATAAGTTCAGATAGATAGCGCGATTCTCGGACCGCAAAGAATGAGTGAAGTGATTTGTTCAGCGTCTCGGGCCAAATCCTGTTGATCAGCGGAGACCAAAGGAATCGGTGAACGGCGGCGGCGGCTTCCATGTAGGGCCAGGCGAAGCGGTGTGTCGCCTGTTCATCCCAAGGCGCATCTGACAGACGCTTCGGATAAAAATCTGTCAAAGGCGCTATATCAAGTGTGATGCGATCGATTTCTTCCCCGTCCATCAGGAAAAGCGCGCCCAGTTGTTGCGGAACTTCTATGCCGATGCGCACTAGGTCTGCACGCGTAGCCGGATCGCTCCACAAGCGCCCCATCTCATCTTCTCTGACTCCGCGGCCCGGTCCTTTGATGCCCATCATAATCCATTCCTGATCGGCGCTGGCCCAGACCGACGCGTTCGAGAACGCATTATGAAATGCGCGGAGGATTGCCTTCGCTTCAGCCACTTTGAGCTGGTTAATTGGAAGCCAAAAGGTCGCGATTCCACCTTCCTTCAGCCGGCTGTTCATGAGCGAGAAGAATTCCTCGGTGTAGAGATTAACTGAACCCGCGACCTTGGGTGGCGGCGGTTCTCCAGAAATAATGTCGTACTGCCGCGGGCTGGCCTGGAGGAAAAAGCGGCCGTCTTGAACAAACGCAGTGACGCGAGGATCGCGCAGCGGATTCGAGTAGTTAACGCCCGAATAAAAATCAGCGAGATCGAACACCTCCTTCGATATGTCCACGACGTCGATCCGCTTCAGATGCGACTCGCGAACGAAGGCGTCTGCCGTAACCCCGCAGCCATAACAAATGAGTAGCACGTCAGTTGATTCGGGACGGAAAGCCAAAGGAAGATATGCAAACAGCCTCATGTAGCGTTGGCTGTGCGGATTTGTGGCCGACATCGAGAACGCGTTCGTCAACAGCCGGTAGTAATATGGTTCGCCGAAAAGATCGCGCCGAAGCAATTGGAATGTGTCGGAGATGCCCTCCACTTTCTTTATCGGATGCGCGAGCGAGCGCCCATAATCGTCCATTTCGTAAGGGCGGCTGGCATGGGCGAAGTGCGCTTGGTCGCGGTGATACGGGAAAATTCCCAGAATGAGAATCAGGACCGTGGAGAGCCCAATGATGATTAAGCCTACTGCTCGTCGAAATGACCAACTCGATCGTTCGCTCACAAGAATCCCGATCAGAGCATAACCCACAGAGCAGAATATGAGGCTCCATTGGAAACCAATCGTGGGCAGAAGCGCGAAACCAGCCAGCAGTGGACCAGCCGCCGCCCCCGTCGTGTTGAACAGAGTCGTTAGGCCAGTGCTATTCATTCGGTCGCCCACGCTGGCCTGAACGGACGCGACAATAGATGGGAAGAGAATTCCCGAAAGAAAGGCGACGGGAAACATTAATACGAGCGAGACGAGCCCGATATTCCACCAAGCGACGTCAAACGAACCGGCACGCGTTTGAACCGCCCTCCCAGGAAAGAACAAGTATGAAAGAAGGCTTGTCACCGCCGCCAGTAACAAGAAAACGGGCAGCACGTGGTCGGTCCGCGCAGAGCGGCGGTGAATCGCACCCCAGGCCACGCTGCCCAATCCAAGTCCTGCCAGCACCACCGCAAGCATTACGGCAAAGGCAGTTGAAGAGGAAGCGACATACAAGCGCAAGAACCGGAACCAAACCACCTCCAGACACAGAAAGATTGCGCCTGTTCCCAAGCTGGCGAAAAGCAGACGCCATGGAGGTCGATAGCCTAGTTGCAAGCGCAAAGGAATTTCTGCCTCTGGACTAATCGGGGCATTTGCAGCGTCATTCCTTGCGACAAGAAAAGCCGTGCATGCAGCAATGCAGCTCGCCAATCCTGCGGCAAGACCAGTGCCGCGGAGCCCGAACGCCCCGATTAGGTAAGCTTCGCCCAATACGGCGCCGGCCATGGCGCCCAAAGTGTTACAGCCATAAAGAAGACCGAAGGCGCGTCCGAAATTCGTTTGTCGCAACACCGGATCCTCCATCAACACGGGCAGCGTCAGGCCCATGGCCGTTGTGGGCACCAACACAATCAAAAACGACAACACAAAACGCAGACCGAGAAGCACCGAGTGATGGCTCCACAGCGCTTGCCAAACGGGACGCATCCAATCGCCCAGCAGCGGCAGAGCAAAAACGATAGTACAGCCAAAGAACGCCACCGCCACTTCCAGCGC
>DATMPQ010000345.1:0-9900 GCA_035567015.1 Chthoniobacterales bacterium
CAGAAACCAGAGCGGCACGAACGGTTGATCAAGCAACGGATTGATTCGAATCACGCGCTCTTCTTCCTGAATGGTGCCGAAAATAAAATATTCCTTCGGGCGATGTTTTCGCCGGCGACCCCACATCACTTTGTAACCGCGCAGACGTCCACGGAAATAACGTTCGTTCAATTGCTCAAAAATCGCGCGCAGATCGAAATGCGCCCGCTCATGGCGCAAATTCAACTGGCGTTGCATCGGCAGCGTCGGGTGCGCGAGTTTTCGTTTTGTCTTCTTGGCCATTCCTTGAATCCCGGGGTTGAAACGAGCAAGCATTTTAGTGTGCTTTACCCGGCTGGACAAGAAAAGGCGTTAATTATTTGTTGTTAAGTATGCAACCGCCTTATTACAAAACTGTTATGCCGATCTTTTGCGCCGGGTGGGTTCCGGACCGTTTGCAGGATTTTGACGATTTCCGGAGCGATTTTTTCAACATGCAGCCGAGATTTACGGGAGGCGCAACATGCGTATACTCCTCCTCGGTTGCATGCTTATGGCGGAGGTTTAGGCGAGATTAAATCGACATGACGCCGTTTTTCCGAAAATTGCTTGGGCTCAATTGGCTCCTACTCGCAAACATGCTTGCGCTCGCGATCTTCGGAGTGGTCGCAATCTACAGCGCGACTTATATGCGCGAAGATTCCGTGGCGGCGGAATTCTGGCGCAAGCAGGCGAACTGGGTCGCGGTCGGCTTCTTCGCCTTCATGATCACCAGTTTAATCGACTATCGCTGGATTCGTTGGGGCGCACTGCCGATGTATCTGGCCGGCCTTTTCTTTTTGATTCTCACGAAGTTTATCGGCTCGAAGGTTTACGGCGCGCGCAGTTGGCTGCATCTGGGGCCGATCAACTTTCAGCCCGCGCAACTCGCAGTCGTCGCCGGGATCATGGTGCTGGCTTTGTTCCTGAGCCAGTTCCGCCAAATGCATCCGATGCTTCGGCTGCTCCTATGCGGCGCGATTGTTGCCGCGCCGATTCTTTTGATTCTAATGCAGCCCGATCTCGGTGAATGCATTATCTGGCTGCCCGTGCTCATGGCACTGTTGTTCGCGGGGGGGCTTCCGCTACGCTACTTGATCTGCATCATTCTCATCCTCCTCGCCTTTATCCCGATCGCGATCAATCTCGGTCTAAAACCGTATCAGCAGCAACGGATCACGGCTTTCATTAACCCCGATATCGATAAACAGGGAGCCTCTTGGGCGATCAACCAATCGCTCATCGCCATCGGCTCGGGCGGATGGGCTGGAAAAGGATTCAAAGCGCCCAACACGCAGATCGAACTCGGCTTTCTACCGGCCACCGCTGTGCATAACGATTATATTTTCTCCGCTATCGGTGAGCAGTGGGGATTTGTCGGCGGCATGTTTCTCATTGGTGGGTTTGCCTTGCTCCTCGTGACCTGTCTCTTCGTTGCCTTTTTCGCGGGCGATCAATTCGGTCTCCTCCTCGTCGTTGGCGTTACCGCCCTCATCTTCACGCATATCTTTCAGAACGTGGGCATGACGATCTCGATGTTGCCAATCACGGGCGTGCCATTGCCGCTGATCAGTTACAGCGGCTCGTTTGTGCTCATGATCATGTTCGGGCTCGGGATCGTGAACAGCGTTTGGGTGCATCGAAAATTTGCCCGCTAAATTCTGGGCGAATTTTGCTGCAAGATTCACATCGACCAGCGGCCGGTCCGTTAGTTTACTTTGCCCCTTCGGTTGCCTAAAGTCGGACGCGACGCATGGAGAGCGATTACAAGGTCAAGCTGGAGATTTTCGAAGGGCCGCTCGATCTCCTACTTTACCTGATCAAGCGCGACGAGATCGATGTTTACGACATCTCGATTGAACGCATCACTCGCCAATACCTCGAATATCTTCAGACCTTCAAGGAACTGAACATCGATCTCGCCGGCGAGTTCGTCGCGATGGCTGCAAACCTGATTTACCTGAAAAGCCGCAGCCTGCTGCCGGTTGATCAACAGCCACCCGAGGAAGATGCGGAGGAAGATGACCCACGTTGGGAATTGATCCGGCAACTGATCGAATACAAGAAATTCAAGGAAGCGGGCGCACAGTTGCATCTGCGCGAGCTGGAACAGGAGCGCATTTTCGCCCGGGAAGAAGGTTCGTCTCCGTCAGCCGAGGGGCTGCTTCAGCTGGGCGAAGTTGGAATCTTCCAGCTCATCAACGCATTCCAAAATGTCATTAAACGAGTCGAAGCGCGTCAGGCCTTGCAGGAGATACCCGGCGAACGTTTTAGCGTCTCGGAGAAGATCGACACGATTTTGCAACGGATTGGAGCCGGCGGCCTGATTCGCTTTTCGGATTTGTTTGGTGTGGTCGTTTCGCGCGTCGAAGTGGTCGTCACCTTCATCGCCCTCCTCGAGTTGATTCGTTTGAAGCAAGTGCGCGCGATCCAGAAGAACATCTTTGACGAAATTGAAATCGCATCCGCGACCGCGTAAAGATCGACAATTATGGCGCGGGTCTTAATTGCCGGTTGCGGTTATGTCGGGCAAGCGACCGCGGATTTATTTCACGTCGCCGGCTGGGAATTGGAAGGGTGGGTCTCTTCGCCGGAATCAGTGGCCAAACTCTGTGGCAAACCTTATCCAGTTATTTCAGTCGATATCGCTCTGCGAGATCAAGTAAATGCCCGTCCGGAGAATTTCGACGCGGTGATCCTGTGCGCGAGCACACATGGCGGGGAGCCCGAGGTTTATCGCCGGCTCTATTTGAATGGTGCGCGCAATCTTCTTGATCGATTCGTTGGATCGACCGTCGCTTTTACAAGCAGCACGAGCGTATACGGGCAACAAGACGGGTCGTGGGTGACCGAAGAGAGTAAGACCGAATCGATGCGCGAGACGGGTCAAATATTGCTCGAGACGGAAAAGTTAGTGCTCGGTGGCGGCGGCATCGTTGCGCGCTTGGCGGGTATCTACGGACCGGGACGCTCGGCCGTGCTCACGAACTTTTGGGCCGGCGAAGCGAGTGTCGATCCGGGAAACGATCACTTCGTCAATCAAGTGCATCGGGATGATATAGCGTCCGCGCTCTTTTTGTTGCTGGATCGACGCTCGTCTCCGCGACAAATTTATAATGTCGTAGATGACCAGCCGATTTTACGAAGCGAGTGCTATCGCTGGCTGGCGGAAAAATTGAATCGTCCCCTTCCGCCGATCGGAAAAGCGACATGGCAAAGCAAGCGCGGCAGGAGTAACAAGCGCGTGAGCAATGCGAAACTGCGCAGCCTCGGCTGGAAGCCGCGATACCCTACGTTCGCGGAGGCGATGGGAAAGAGCATCCTGCCAGATTTCAGCCAGCGCGCCTAATCGACGCAGCGCTTGGCGCCTTTCGACCCGCAACGATACCGGTATGGAAGCTGCTTTTTCTGAAAGGATGCGTCAGATCAAGCTCACTGGTCGGGAGGCGACCGTTGTGCGGGCTATTGGTTTCGCGGAATCGATGCTTGGGGCGGAGATTCAAGATTTCACCCGCATGGAACTGGAAGACGTGACCGATGCGCTTAATAGCTTGATAGCGGCCGGCTTCGTCGAGAGCATTCCGTACTGCGAGGCAGTCCAACTTGCGGAAATGCCAGTGACGGCCTTCGAGGTGAACCCGGCTTACGTGCACGAATTGAAACAAGCCGTAATACGGCACTAGGTCGTCGGCGCAATGGCTTCTGCGCTGGCCGTGGCAGCGACGCGCTCGCTTTCGTGCCGCTGGCCGAAAAGTTGGCGGATTACTTCTTCAACTGGCAATTCCTGGACGTTGATGTCACTCACCGAACAAGCCTCAAGCAATTGCCGGCAGGTTTCCGTGACTCTTGCGCGCGGTACTTTCAATTGCACCGAAACCGGAGTTTGCTCAATCACTTGGCCGAATTCTGAGAAGTCGCGTGTTGCCTGATTCTCGAATGTCAGGCTGAGAATTTTGTAACCAGAAAAACGGTCGATAATCGAGGTAAGCGGTCCGTCAAAAAAGATTTTGCCGTGATCGATAATGATGACGCGCGGGCAGAGCTCTTCGATGTCCTGCATGTAATGGCTGGTGAGCATGGTAACGATGCGATGCTCCTCATTATAGATGCGCAGGAATTCTCGCACTCGCTTTTGACTGACGACATCAAGACCAATGGTCGGTTCATCGAGAAACAGCACCCGCGGCTCATGGATAAGCGCGGAGATCAACTCCATCTTCATTCGTTCGCCTAACGAGAGCTCGCGCACCATCACATTCATTTTATCCTGCACCTCGAGGAGCTCCGCCAATCCGCCGACCACTTTGCTGAAGCGTGCGCGATCGATTCCGTAAATGGCGCGATTGAGCTCGAGCGATTCTTGCGCGGGCAAATCCCACCAGAGCGCGTTCTTCTGCCCCATGAGAAGACTGAACTGACGCTTCATTTCGTTGCGTCTCTCCCACGGGATAAACCCCAGAACGCGCGCATCACCGGAAGTGGGATTGAGCAAGCCGGAAAGCATTTTGAGCACGGTGGTTTTCCCCGCGCCGTTCGGTCCGAGAAATCCCACGAACTCGCCCTCGTCGATCTGAAATGAAACGTTGTCGGCGGCCCGGGTTTCATCGTGCCGCCGCCTAACGAGTCCCTTAATCGATCCCCAGAGTCCCCGTTCTTTTCGATAAGTGCGGTAAACTTTGGTGAGATTGTGAGCTTCGATGGCGCTCATGCATCAAGATAATGAACCGGTCTTGCGAACGATCGACTCACGTTCGCCCAAGATCGACAGTTACGCCGCGGTCGGTTGTGCTTTGACCGTTCTCTTTTTCAGAACCGGCAGCACCTTTTCCACCAACGCGTCAGCCGTAATGCCGTGCTTTTTGCGCAGGATCGGAATGGTGCCGTGCTCGACGAATTCATCTGGCCAACCGATGCGTACGACTGGTGTGTTGATCATTTGCGTATGCAGATGCTCCATCACCGCGCAGCCGAAACCGTTGTGCAAGACATGGTCTTCGATCGTGCAGACAACTTCCGTGCTGCGCGCGAAGAATTCGAGCGTGCCGGTGTCGATCGGTTTGATCCAGCGCGGATTGATCAGCGCAACTGAAATCCCTTTTTCCTCCAGCTTCCGCGCAGCTTCTTCGGCGACTTCGAACATGTTCCCCAAGCCGAAAATCGCCACGTCACGACCGTGCTGGACCACTTCTGCCTTTCCGATCTCGAGAAGTTTCGGTTCGCGTTTGATTTGCGCGCCCGGGCCGGAACCTCGCGGATAACGAATGGCGATCGGCCCGGAGCTGTAGTGCACCATTGTCCAAAGCATATCGACAAATTCGTCCTCGTTTTTCGGCTGCATGTGCAACCAATTCGGGATATGCCGGAGATAACCGATGTCGAACAAACCGTGATGGGTTGGGCCATCATCTCCGCTCAGTCCGGCGCGATCCATGCAAAGCGCAACATTTAATTTCTGGATCGCGATGTCGTGAATCGTCATGTCGTAGGCGCGTTGCATGAAGGTGGAGTAGATCGTGAGAAACGGTTTCAACCCCTGCGTCGCCAGTCCGCAGGCGAAAAGCGCCGCGTGTTCTTCGGCAATGCCGACATCGAAGTAACGAGCCGGGTGCGCTTTCGCGAAATGCGCGAGGCCGGTGCCGCTGGGCATCGCTGCTGTGATGGCGACGATCTTCTGGTTCGTCTCGGCAAATTTCGCGAGCGTCTTGCCAATGATTTCGGAGTAAGTCGGCGTCGGGGCCGGCGCGGTCTCGCCGGTTTCGAGTTTGTATTTGCCAAGGCCGTGAAATTTGTCCGGCTGCTTGATCGCCGGTTCATAGCCTTTGCCTTTTTTCGTCAGGATGTGCAGAAGCACCGGCTCCTCCTGCGTTTTCAAAAACTCAAATGTGCGGATCAGCAGGGGGATATCGTGCCCGTCAATCGGTCCGTAATAACGCAGGCCGAGTTCTTCAAAAATGACGCTCGGCACAAGCAATCCCTTTACGCTTTCCTCGACTTTGTGCGCAAAATGGACACCGGTCTTTCCAGCAATTGCTTCAACGAACCGGCGCGCCTTTTCGTGCAGGTGCGTGTAGGTGGGATTAGCCACGATACTGTTCAAGTAATTTGCAATCGCGCCCACATTCTTCGCGATGGACCATTCATTGTCGTTCAGCACAACGATGAAACGCTTCGTGTTCGTTTTTACGTTGTTGAGCGCCTCGTAACTGATTCCGCAGGTGAACGCAGCATCGCCCGCCACGGCCACGATGTGCTCGTCGCCCCCTTTCAAATCGCGCCCTACCGCCATGCCGAGGGCGGCAGAAAGCGCCGTCCCGGCGTGACCCGCGCCGTAGCAATCGTGCTCGCTTTCCGTACGCAAGAGAAAACCGTTGAGGCCGCCGTACTGTCGCATTGTGGAAAAGCGATCGAGACGGCCAGTAAGCATTTTGTGCACGTAACCTTGGTGGCTCACGTCCATGACAAAGCGATCACGCGGCGTGTCGAAGACGCGATGCAGCGCGATGGTCAATTCGACTACGCCAAGATTCGGACCCAGATGCCCGCCAGTTTGCGATAACACTTTGATCAACTCGTCGCGCACTTGCTGCGCCAGCTGTGGCAGGTCCTCTTCGCGCAGCGCTTTGACGTCGGCGGGCGAACGGATTCCATCGAGCAAGCGGGCGGGCACGGCCGTCTCAGCAGACTTAGAAGAGTTTGACTTGGTCATTTTTGTTTTCGGTTTCGTCAGCCACATCGGCCGGTACCGTGGGCTCCTGGGTTGCTTCGAAATCTTTCACGATCACTTTGCCGGCGCTGCTGCGGGCAATCATCTCGATCTTCTGCTCCGCGCTGGCCAGCCGTTCCTGACAAATCTTTACCAGATTCATTCCCTCCTCGTAACGCACAATCAAGTCTTCCAGCGGCAGTTTCCCAGACTCCATCTGCTCGACAATCGTCTCGAGTCGATCCATCGCCCCTTCAAAGTTCAGCTCGGTCTCACGCTCTTTCAGCTTGCCGCTCATTCGCAAACTCGCAATTAAGCATAGCGTCGCCGAAGAGAAAAGCGTGACTTGTGTGTTGGGCGATCTTCGCCGCGCTGCGAATGCGGCTTGCGTGGTTCGCTCTGAATGTTATTAACTGGCGTCGAGCGTATGGCGCGCATTTTCGACTTGATTTGCCGGCAGGACGCCCGCCATCGCCTGGTCATCGCGCTTGTTGCCGCAACCGCTGTCTCCCTTTCTTTGCGCGGTCACGTGCGGCCTTCTACCGAAGTGATCGCGACTTGGGACACCTTCGTCTTTTGCGTTCTTTTCCTCGCGTGGCTTACTATTCTGACAACGCCTGTCCAAAAATTGCGTTCGCGCGCGAAAGAGCAGGACGTTAGCCGATTGGTAATTTTTGTTTTTGTCGTGGTGGCGGCTTGTGCGGCATTGTTTGCGGTAGGGTTTCTGATCAGTGTCAACAAAGCGGAGTTGCGTGGCCGTCTCACTGCGCATCTGATCCTCGCGCTCGGCACAGTGATCTTTTCATGGTCGATGGTCCACACCGCTTTCGGGTTGCGCTACGCCCATGCTTTTTATGGCGACAGCGATGAGCCGGGTGCCGATGAGCCCGCGGGGGGTCTCTTGTTTCCAGGCAGCGAGCAAATGCCGGACTATTTCGATTTCGCTTATTTCTCGTTCGTCGTCGGCATGACCTGTCAGGTCTCCGATGTTCAAATTACCTCGCGGCGAATGCGGCGACTAACCTTGGTGCACAGCGTGCTCTCCTTTGGCTTCAATACCGTCATCCTCGCGCTCCTCATCAACACCGTTTCCAGCCTTCTCTGATTGAACGTTGGATGTTGGACCGCGGATTACGCGAACGTGATCCTTCTTTGCTAGCTGATCTGCTTTTTGTACGCAGCTGCGTCTCTCAATTGTTTGAGATCTTCAGCGTTGTCGATCTTGAGGACGAAGATCCAGCCTTGGCCGAACGGTTCGCGGTTGATGAAGCCGGGATCTGCTTCGAGCGCTTTGTTTACCTCGACCACTTTGCCTTTTACCGGCGCGTAGATATCGCTGGCGGCTTTGACGGATTCGACCACCGCGATCGCCTCACGCGCGTTTGCTTGTCGATCCATCTTTGGGAGCTCGACGTAAACGACGTCGGTCAATTCCGACTGCGCGTGATCGGTGATGCCGACGCGGATATTGTCGCCTTCGCGTTTAATCCACTCGTGCGTCTCGGTGTAAAGCAAATCGTCGGGAACGTTCATGATTTTTTGTAGAGCGGTTTTTTCTCGATCGTCGCTGGAAATTTCTGCCCGCGAATTTCGATCTCGATATTCGATCCAATCTTCGCATGTGACGCCGAGACATACGCCATTCCGATTCCGTAATTCAAGCTCGGCGAAAGCGTGCCGCTCGTCACTTCCCCGACGCGCTCGCCATTATTGAAGACCGGATAATGCGGACGCGGCGGAGGGACTTTTCCTTCCATCCGAAACGCCGCCAGTTTATCAGGCGGCCCGTTCTCTTTCATCTTCAACAAAACTTCGCGGCCAGTGAACTTCGGTTTCGTAAGATCGACAAAGAACCCGAGACCGGCCTCGATTGGATTTCGCTCTGGCGACAGATCGGAGCCGTTCAGCGGATAACACATTTCCAGGCGCAACGTGTCGCGCGCGCCAAGTCCGCACGGCTTGATCCCGAGCTTGTCTCCCTTTTCCAGAACAGTGTTCCAAAACTTGGCCGCATCCTCCGCGCGAAAGAAAACTTCTACACCATCTTCGCCTGTGTAACCGGTGCGTGCGATTGAAAGCGGGCTTCCATCCAGCTCAAGATCGACAATGTGATTGCGCGGCGGAAGATCGACATGGCCGCCGAGCAACGCGTGGAAAAGATCGACCACGCGCGGGCCTTGAATGGCGACGCCGCCGAAATCCTTGCTTCGGTTTTTTAGATCGGCATCGTTTGCACGATGTCGATCCAACCACGCGAAGTCTTCATCCGTGCGCGACGCGTTGACGACGAGGAGAAATTTCTCGGCGCCGATTCGGTAAGCGATCAAGTCATCAATGATCCCGCCAGCGTCGTTGAGCAGAAAAGTGTATTGCCCGGTGCCGACATCCAACTTGTCGATGTTATTCGTCAGCATCGTATTCAGCCAGTCGCGCGCGCCGCTTCCATCGACAATCAATTGGCCCATGTGCGAGATGTCGAACATGCCGATGTCCTTTCGCACGGCGCGGTGTTCTTCGATGATGCTGGTGTATTGCACCGGCATCATCCAACCACCGAACGGAATGATCTTGGCGCCACGTCGCACGTGCTCGTCGTAAAGTGGCGTGGTTTTCTGTGCGCCGTCGCTCACGCGGCAAGCTAAGCGGCGAGTTTGTGCAGTCAAAGGTGGATCGAGCAGTCCCTTGCTCGATGCTACATTTGGCGGCGAAGCCGGATATTAAATAGTATCGCTCGCGGAGCGACCGATCCACCTTGAAGCCTCGCTGCGTTCCTTTAACGTGGCCGCAACATGGCTTGGCTTGATAAACTCGAACGCCGCTTCGGTTTTCTCGGAATTCCCGGATTAATTCGAATCATAGTCGGATTCAACGCGCTCGTCTTTGTCCTCGTGCGCCTGAATCCGGATTTTGTTTCAGTGCTCAATCTCGATCCGGCGCGTATTCGCCACGGCGAAGTCTGGCGACTCGTCACTTACATTTTTATCCCGCAAACGTTCAGCTTTTTGTGGATCGTTTTCGTTTTGTGGTTTCTTTGGTTTATCGGCGACGGCCTCGAACGAGCATGGGGTTCGTTTCGACTGACTCTTTATTTTCTTGTCGGGATGATCGGCACCACGGTCGCCGCGTTTTTCTTCGGTGGAAATTTTTCCAATAGCATGCTGATCACGTCGCTCTTTTAC
>DATMPQ010000346.1:0-5979 GCA_035567015.1 Chthoniobacterales bacterium
TCGAAGTCGTCGCTCTTGGCTTTGCGCGTGTACCCGGGCTGATCGTCGCTTACGTAGCGTAATCCCGCCTCCTCCGCCACTTCGACCGCATCTGTGACGATTTTTGGATCGGCAATCTTCTTTTTCTCTTGTCGAGTCATCCTGAACGGCGTGAAGGATTTTTTGTGTTCGGGCGTATTCGAAAGTATCGGAGCCTGCCTCAGGAGAAATCTCTCCCGAGCCAACTCAAACTACACCCCGAAAAAAGAAGCAAAACATATACCCTGCGATGAACGGATCTATCTCCGCAGGAAAGCGAACGCGAAGTTGAGGCGACTTTCGGGGAATTTGAATTTGTAACTTCGGGACTTGTGAAAGTGCGCGGGTAAAAGTAGAAATCACCGCATGGGTTTAATTATTCTTATCGTTGTAATTCTGCTGCTAGTCGGGGCTTTCCCGACAGGCGGTTATGGATTCGGCTACCGGTCGCACGGCATAATCGTAACCATTCTCGTAATCCTTTTGATTCTGTATTTGCTCGGTCGTCTGTAAAGTGCGCTCTGTAGTGGATCGGCCGCTCCGCTCCGGCCGCAAGGCCTGTGCGAAAACCCGCGCGGTTCTCGGCATCGTGAATCGCCTGATTTTCTGGCGCGAACACAGGTTCGACGCCTGGCGCTTCGAAGACTTTTCAACCCCAACCGTGCGGTTTGATGTCGATGACTGTATCGTCGAGCAGTTCGTCGAGTACGCCGGTTCGTTATTGCGGCCAAACGGCACTTGATCATAAAAATTAATCTCGAACCGGAGTATTCCACATGGCTGAGAGCATTCTATTCAGTGGTTGGCTCGCGACCTTAATGTTGATCGTCTCAGTCTCGCTGGCAGGTTATTGGGTGGTAGGGCATCGGAGGTCGAAGCGAAACGGAAATTCACCGTTGCCGAAGCTTTCGAAACCTGGACAGCAGGATCGGAAGGCGAAGAATCGCGGAGCAGGAAAGTGAAAGCTGAAGCCGATGATGCCGAGGATCCACAAAGGCTGAAGTTTAGATAATTTGACCGCGCGCCGATAGAAGACCGGGTTTAAATGAATCGACCCTGTTGCTTTGTCTGCCGGTGCCCGGCCTTAGAGCTTAATGTTTATCTTGATGCTCCTCAGACTCCTCTGAAGGTTCTGAAGCATTTCATGAGTACGATTTGTAGCCTCATCAATTCCACGTCGAAACTCCGTTGTGTCGATGATCGTGTCGCAAAAGGGACATTTCTGACTCTCAGCCTTGAGCCATTTGACCGTCTCCTTGATCTGCTTGCCACATTTAGGGCAGGTAATTTCCAGCGGTAAATTGTCGAAAAACATAGTCTTGTTCACACAATGAACAAAACTTCTTGATCGGGCAAGTCTCGTTCTGCAAAGGCCGCTACGAAACATAGCATCTTCTATCCGCCTGAGATATTCGCGACCGGGCCCGTTCCTCAACGTGCACAAGATTAGGGTCGATTCTGACAATAAGCGGTGAGCGCGATGCACCGAGATGGCTTTAACTAAATTCAGAAAGGTAAAAATATGAATACATTAATAACATGGAATCAGCTTAGGGAGATGGAAGAGGCGACGCAAAATCGCTTTAATCGTTTCTTGGGCGGATTCCCGAACAGAATGGGCAGTGGGGAGACCCACAGCCTGACGGTCGCAGATTGGTCACCGGAGGTTGATATCAGTGAGGATGATCGCGGGTATCTCGTCAAAGCTGACCTGCCTGAAATGAAGAAGGATGACGTTAGGGTAACAGTGGAAGACGGCATCCTCTGCGTTTTCGGAGAACGCAAAAGCGAGAAGGAAGATCATAAAAGAAAATTCCATCGCCTCGAGCGATCCTTCGGTAACTTCCGACGCAGCTTCACGCTGCCTGACGATGCCGATAGCACGAAAGTGACGGCGGAGTTCCGCGACGGAGTGCTGAAAGTGCACCTCCCGACAACGACGAAAGCAAAATCAAAAGCTCTCGAAATTAAAGTGCAATAATGCACTAACGCTGACGGCGAGCGTGCGGAAGGTTCCGTGCGTTCGCCTTACCAGTGTAAGGCGGGCTAAGTTATGCCGAGCGTCGCAGCTTCGGAAGCGATTCGCGGAATTCCGTGGGAGAGCGACCGACGATTCGCTTAAACGCGCGATTGAAGTTCGTCATGGATTGAAATCCGCATGCGAAGGCAGCTTCGCTAATTCGCGAGTTGGGATTCAGTAAAAGCGTCTTCGATTTCTCCACTCGAACTCTCGAGAGGTAGTCGATGAAATTTATCCCGGTCGCTTTCTTGAACATCTTGCAAAAGTAATGCCTGCTGATGTTAGCAGCGTGGGCTACCCGCCCGAGCGATAGCGGCTCCGCCTGATGCTTCTCGATGAATTGCCGCGCTCGCGCCATGTTCGCGGACTCGTCCTTTTCGCGCCGTACGACCAGTTGGTTTGACAAGATCGAAAGGTGTTGCGCAAAAATACTCAGGAGCCGCAACATCGCTCGATACCGGTCCGGCGATAAAACGCACGACCGGAAATAAGCCCGCTCAAGTTGCTTCCAATTCGCCTTGTAGCCCCACGCGCGGAGCTGCCGAGTAATGGTCGCGAAGTGTTTCTTAGTCGGGTTTTTGAGCATCACTTCGCCGGTCTCGAGAAAACCAAGAATGTGGTCACCTATATACACCGGCACTGCACTTTCGGAGAGACCGGCAAACCAAGTAACGGTGCGCGTTGTCGAGTCCGGTTCTCGAGATGCGTCGGTTTGGGCCCTTAAGCACGCGGCGCGAGCCTTATTGAAACGAGCCAGGATTGAAGCAAATGAGCTGCGATCCTCTTTTCCATGGTGCGCCGGCGACCACGAATCGTGCCCTCGGATATTAAGCGGCAAACCCATGGCTTCGCTGAAAGCGCGTTCGTAATCTTTGAAAATCTGAGAGCGCGAAAGATGTCGTACGACCTCCTGATCAGAGGATCGAGACGCGCTTCGTTTGCTCGTTACGCCCTTTCGAAGCCGTGCCGACCGCGCCCTGTTTAGTCTACCATGCTTGCGCATCACACCACCGCCGCATTCTAAAGTGTTAACCGGCTCCGCGCCCGTTGTCCTGATGAAACCGCGGCACGTGGGGCCTGTTGTAGAAAGTCTGCCGTCGAAGATCAGGCGCCTGATTCTTGCGCACAGCGCGCCAACGCCGGAAAAACGCGGTGCGGCGTTTTGAAATTTTATGTTGCGCCAGGTAAAGCGCGCTGCTTTGCGCGAGTGTTGGTTCCATAGTTGGATCTCGTATTCATATTGGGCGGTTATTCACGCGGGCCGCACTTGCTGGCTCGAGTTCTTTGCGCCAACTGATTGGAATGAAATCTGACACAAATAAAATTCTAACGCCCTTTGTTGGTGCAGAGGGAAGGGCCCGCACCTGCGGTCGATTGACGCTGCAAAGATTGCCAATCAATCTATGGCCACAAACGCCGATCACCTAATGATATTAGAGCCGATTCGTTCGACTGTTGTTTCCATCTATATTCTCGCGTTGCCAATCAGAAGCCGATCGAACCAATGACGGCCACCGCACGTTGACATTTCCGCGAGTAGATTATGATGGTGTTGGCTTACGCTTACGAAACCACTGATGCCACCAAACCGGTACGGCGCTTCGAGGTTAACCAAAGCATTCACGACGAGCCGCTCCAAGTTGATCCCGAAACCGGCGAAGCAGTGCGGCGGGTGACCTCCGGTGGCTACGGCGTAGTCATACGCAGCGGATCGACCGGTCCCTGCTCGGCTCGTGCGGCTCAGCCAATCGTTGCGGGCTCGGAAGTGTAGCGAACAGGGTCCTGGCGGAAGAATCGCGCCAGTTCGGCGTACAGTTCGGGATGTTTGGCGCGGAGAGCGCGGGGACGTTCAAAGAACGCCTCGGTAACTACGGCAAAGAACTCCGCGGGATCTTTTGCGCCGTAGGTATCCAGCACGGTGGCCATACCGGTGTCATCAGCGGCCCGCAGTGCCTCAAACTCCTTGCTCATGACTCTCGCCCAGACCAGGTAATCTGCCCGCGTCGCGAGAGCGGGAGCGCCATCGGTCTGGAAATCTTCGAAGTCAAGCTGGTGGGCGAACTCGTGTAGCACCAGGTTTCTGCCATCCGAAGGATCCGCCGCTCCGCGTTTCGCTGAATCCCAGGCCAGCACCATCACGCCGAGCTGGCGTGCGGTGTGACCAAGGCGGTTGTACCCGCCCTCCTCCCAAATGTTGCCTCCAAGGTGCCGAGCCTCGTACGCTGTGTAGCCCGAAGGATAAACCAGAATCGTAATCAGATGAGGGTAGTAGTCTGTCTCGCGGTGCAGGAGGAGAAGGCATGCCTGTGCCGCGATTGTGAGACGGATTTCGTCGGTAAGTTCAAGGCCGTCGCAACCTTCGAAGTGCTTTTCGGCTAGAAAGACTTGAACATGACCCACGAGCTCGGTCTGGTCTTCAGGCGGAAGCCGCCGGAAGATTGGGAGGTTGCGCGTAATGATTGACCGCCACGCTGGCGGAAAGGCTTGAGCGCGCAATCGCTGACGCCGGCGCCGCTTCAAAAATCCGAAGATCACAAACTCTTCGCCGTGTCAGGGCGTGACAAACTCGGTCTCAGTTGAAATGGTTGACTCGCCCGCGCTTTGTTGCAGCGCTTGTTCCACCGCTCGCCAGGCAAGCATTGCGCACTTGACCCGCTGCGGGAATTTTCGCACGCCCTGCAGCAGTCGAAGATCGCCCAACATTTTAGGCGCTTCGGCCGTCTCGTCGGTCACAAGATCGTGAAATGCGCGAAGCATCTCCTTCGCTTCCAGGCGACTTTTCCCTTTCAATTTCGCCGTCATCAATGAGGCCGAGGCTTGACTGATCGCACAGCCGTGTCCGGTGAACTTGATATCCTGCAATTCTCCGCCGGTGCCGAATTTCACGCCCAGATGAATCTCGTCGCCGCAGGCAGGATTGTCGCCATGCACCTGCACCGCAGCATCGGGCAGATCGCCAAAATTTCGTGGCCTTCGCGAATGATCGAGAATGACCTCCTGATATAGCTCTTCGAGTTCCGGACTCATGAAAAGAAACGCACGGCGGCGTGGAGGATTTCAATCATTCGATCGATTTCCTCTTCTGTGTTGTAAAAATAGAAGCTCGCGCGAGTCGTTCCGGGCAAGCCGAACCTCCGCATCAGCGGCTGGTTGCAATGGTGTCCGCCGCGCATAGCCAACCCGTACTGATCGGCAAATGTTGTGAGATCGTGTGGGTGCGCTGCCTCCATCACAAAACCAACCAGCGCGCCACGCTCCGCGGATGGTCCGAGGATGCGCATCCCGGGCAATTCAGCGAGACGTTCCATCGCATAGCCGGCAAGTTGTGCATCGTGTTCGAAAATTGCCGAGCGCCCGATTGACTCGATGTAATCAATGGCCGCGGCGAGCCCGATCGCGCCGGCGATGTTGGGCGTGCCCGCTTCAAATCGGTGCGGCGCTTTCTTGAACGCGCTTTTTTCCAAAGCGACGCTGACGATCATCTCGCCACCACCATGCCATGGCGGTATCGAATCGAGAATCTCAGCGCGTCCGTAGAGCGCGCCGATGCCGGTCGGTCCGCACATTTTGTGTCCGGAGAAAGCCAGGAAATCGCAGCCCAGCTCCCGCACATTAATTGGCATATGTCCCGCGCTCTGGGCTGCGTCTACCAGCGTGAGTGCGCCGACCGCCCGCGCTTTCTCACACAGTTCGCGAACTGGATTGATTGTTCCCAGAGAGTTTGAAACGTGCGTGAAAGCGAAGAGCTTCACTTCGGGCGTGAGCAACGAAGAGAGCCGATCGAGCGCGAGAGTGCCGTCATCGCAGACCGGCACGAAGCGCAGTTGAGCGCCCGCTCGTTGGGCCAACAACTGCCAGGGGACGAGGTTGCTGTGGTGCTCCATTTCTGTGAGGAGAACCACATCCCCGGCCCGAAGAAATTTCCCGCCCCACGCTTGTGC
>DATMPQ010000347.1:0-32121 GCA_035567015.1 Chthoniobacterales bacterium
CCTACTCCCACTAAGGTCGCAGGCGTGCCCAATTGGTTCCGTCAAGGCTTTTACGGCGGCCTTGGCCTCGCGCTCCTAATCGGACTGTTTCTCATCTGGTTTTGGCAACCAGAGCGGCAGGTCAGTCGTCACAGCGAAAGCTTTCTGCGGACGATCGAAAAGAGAAACTGGACGGGCGTCGCCGATTTTATCGCCGACGATTATCAAGACCAATGGGGCGATGATCGCGCGCGCCTTCTGGAACGGGTGCACGAAGTTTTGCGCTATTTGCGCCGTATTCGAATTGAGCCGGCCAACGCAGCTGTGCGGGTCGATGGTCAACGCGGATATTGGAACGCCAAGATCATCATTGACGGCGACCAAGGCGAAGTGATGGCTTTGGTCGAAGAGCACGTCAATTCCCTCGCCAGGCCGTTCGAATTCGAATGGCGCCGTCAGTCTGCCAAGCCGTGGGATTGGAAGCTGGTGCGGGTCAGCAATGCGAGCCTGGAAATTCCGGAGGAGGCCTCTTTTGAGTAGATCGATATTTGACTAAACTGGCAATATGCGCATTGGAATCAAACGGCATTTTAATGGTCGAGGGCCGGCCCGATGTTCACAAACGCGACCGCGCCCAGAAGCGGTTTGTCGTTTTTTTCCCTAAAGGTCACAGGTGAAGCGCCAGGTACCCCCACCGGGCTGGCTACTTGCCAAGCGCGTTGTGTAATTGCGTCTTGGCCGATTCCACATCGCGCGGCGTTTGTTGACAAAGCAGAATGGCGCGAAGTTTCTCTCCCTGATAATAGCGTGCGGTAAATTTCTTCTTCGCGTAGGTCCCGCGAAGATCGACCCGGGTTGGTTGCGCGCTGAAATCGCCCACAAAATCCAACCGCAAATCGAACATCTCGGTCCAGAAATAGGGAATCTGCTCGTAGCGTTGCCGTTTCTTGCCGGTCATGTTCGCGCCAGCTATCAGGCCTTGTTCGCGCGCGTTATCCCAATGCGTCTGGCGCCGTACCCCGCCCATCACTCGATCTGGATAAAATGCCAGGTCGCCGATTGCATAGATTCCCTTTTCTTCTGTCTCGAGGTATTCGGTGACGGGCGATCCGTGCGGTCCAGCCAGCGGCGTGTTGCGGACGAGGTCGAGATTCGGTTCTGCGCCGCAGGCGACCACAGCGAGGCCAGCTGGCACCCGGTTGCCGCTTTTTGTCTGGATATTGCGAAGGACGGTTTTCCCTTCAAAACCGTTAAGACTTTCCTCCATCAACATCGTCACGCCATGTTTGGTGAAATATTCGGTAAGCCATCTGCCCGTTTCGGCATCAACATATCTATTCAATAAATAAGAATCACGATGCATGAGGCTAACCTTTAGCTTCATCATCCGTAAACTCGCTCCCGCCTCGCACGCGAGCAGTCCGCCGCCAATTACCATGACGGTTTTCTCCAGATTTGCCATCTCTCGTAAGGCGAGCGCGTCCCGAATCGTTCGCAAATAGATCACATTACCGAGACCGACGCCGGCTACCGGCGGGCGCACTGGGCGGCTGCCCATCGCCAAGCACGCTTTGTTGAATTCAATGCTCTCGCCATTCGCGAGCACGGCTAGACGCCGGTCGATGTTAAACTGCGTCACAACCGTGCCGAATCGCGTTTCAACTTTGTGCGCTTGATACCAACGTTCATCCGGCTCTTGTAGCTTTTGGGGCTGCGGACTTTTTTCGCGCAAAAAGCTCTTGGAAAGAATCCAGCGCTTGTAAGGAGGAAAGGCCTCGGCGCCGACGAGCGTCAGGCTCCCTCGTTTATCGTACCGGCGAATTCCTTCACAAGCGCTGGCACCCCCGATGCCGCTGCCAATAATGAGATAATCGCGCTGAATCATTTGCGAAAAGTCGGACGATAGAGAATGAACTCACCGGCTGGCGAGGGAAAAATTTCGGCGCTTAGCATGTCGCGGCGGTTTCATCATTGAAAATTACTCGTTAAAACGAATCACGAATCAAAAATCACGCTTCAACATTCACAGCACCGCACGGCAAATGATCACCGAAGCGACAACCCCCGTAAGATCGGCCAACAACCCCGCCGGGATTGCATGGCGCGTTTGCTTCACACCGACAGCTCCGAAATAAATCGCCGCAACATAAAACGTGGTCTCGGTGCTTCCGTAAATAGTAGCTGCCATTAGGCTGACGATGTTGTCGGGTCCGAGGCGGTGAACAATCTCGGTGAGAAGAGCCAGTGTCGCGCTTCCGCTGAGCGGTCGCATTAAGGCCAGCGGAAGCAAATCCGTCGGAAAGTGCAGCGGGGTCAAGACCGGTGAAAGCGTCCGGCCTAGCAGATCGATTCCGCCCGCGCCTTTAAACATGCCAATCGCCACCAGCATCGTAACGAGGAACGGAATGATCTTGAGAATCACGCCAAAACCTTCCTTCGCGCCCTCGACAAAATCATCATAAACTTTCACGCCGCGCACTGCCGCGTAAAGCGGGAAGAAGCTGAGCAGAAATGGGATCGCCATGATCGACAATGCGTTCACGCTACGGACAAAAGGATTTTCCGTCGCCGGCTCCGCGGGCGTCGAAAGATGGAAGAGACCTGGCGACACCATCCGTAGAAAAAGCACGGCGAAAAATACGCCCAGAATGATCAGTGCGATCAAACCCAAGATCGACAATCGACGTGGAGGCTCTTCCACGATCGGCGTCTCCTCAGGCAGTTGCGCTGTCGATCTTTTCCATGATCGATGCGGCACAGCATCGGCGATGGAATTCGGTCTTGGTCGAAAGATGGGCAATCTCTCAAAAATTTTTACCGAGACGATCGCGACTGTAGCCGCGCACAAAGTTGCGAGCAGCGCGGTGCCGACAATGGCAGTTGGTCTTGTCGAGCCCGACGCAGCCAGGATGGCGATGGCGGTCATTGGAATCAATTGCACCGAGCTCGTGTTGATCGCCAGAAAAGTGCACATCGCATTCGTCGCGACGCCGGGCTGTGGATTGAGCGTTTCAAGATCGCGCATCGCGCGCAAGCCGAGGGGGGTCGCGGCGTTGCCCAGGCCGAGCATGTTTGCGGCCATGTTCATCAACATCGATCCCATCGCCGGATGCTCCGCCGGCACATCAGGAAAAAGTCTTGTCATGACCGGTCGAAGCGCACGCCCAATGCGCTGCACCAATCCGGCGCGCTCCGCCAGTCGCATCACGCCGAGCCACAACGCCATGATCCCGATCAACGCGAGCGCAATCGTGACCGCCGTCTTCGCGCCGTCGAGCGCACCCGCCGTTACATCTTTGAACCGATCATTCCACCCGCCGATTGCCACCGCCAGCAAGACCAGCGCGAGCCAGATGTAATTGAGCACGCGTCAGTTGTAGCCGCCCTCACTAAGGGCGGCCAGCCGATTTGTTATTGCATTGTCGATCTTTCTTTCAACAGACTGACGCGATGAACGAATCCATCATTCAAATCAAGGATACGATGGCGAATCCGGCTCCGTTGGGGCTGCTCGGCTTCGGCATGACGACGGTGTTGCTCAACCTGCACAACGCCGGGTTCTATGAACTCAACAGCATGGTGCTGGCGATGGGGATTTGTTACGGCGGCGCCGCGCAAATCATCGCGGGCATGATGGAATGGAGGAAAAGCAATACGTTCGCCGCCACTGCCTTCATTTCCTACGGCTTCTTCTGGCTGTCGCTGGTGACGCTAATTGTCCTGGCGAAACTGGGATGGGCCGCGCCGTCCGACCAGACGGCGATGGCCGCGTATCTCGCCATCTGGGGAGTTTTCACTGCTGTCATGTTTATCGGCACGTTGCGCCTGAACCGTGCCTTGCAGGTCGTTTTCGGTTCGCTGGCGATTCTTTTCTTTTTGCTCGCTTTCAGCGATTTCACTGGCGCCAGCGCCGGCTTCAAACATGCCACCGGCTATGAAGGAATCGTCTGCGGTCTCTCCGCGATTTATGCGGGACTCGCGCAGGTGCTCAATGAATTGTTCGGCAAAATCGTGCTACCGCTCGGCCCGGTGAAGAAGTAACCGCGCTCGACTTGCCAGCGTCGCCGCAAATGCCACTGTGCAATGCACGATCAGCTGCCTTTATCTTTCAACAAACTTGCCGCGAGTTGCAAAGCCGATTCGCCTTTTCCCCCGAGCATGCGCGCGATTTCTTCGCGGCGCGCTTTCGCGGTAACTTCCTGCAAATTCGAAAATGTGCGGCCGCGCGCAACTTCTTTTGTGACGACAAAGTGGGAGGCGGCCGCTGCGGCGACGGGAGGAAGATGGGTGATGCAAATCACTTGATGATTGTGCCCCAACGTTTGCATCTTCGCGCCAACCGCGTGCGCGATTTCACCGCCGACGTTGGTGTCGATCTCGTCGAAGACGAGCAAAGGAATCTCGTCATGCGCGGCCAGCGCAGATTTGATTGCCAGCACGAGACGGGAGATTTCGCCACTCGAGGCGATGGCGCGTAACGGTTTCAACGGTTCGCCCGGATTGGGCGAGAAAAGCAATTCCACCGAATCGAAACCAGTCGCGCGTGGTTCATCCAGCGCGGACAATTTTGCTTCGAACTCGGATTGTCGAAATCCGAGTTCGCTCAAGTTGCGCCGGATGTTCTCGGAAAGTTTCGGCGCGGCTTTTGTTCGCAGTTTGCGGAGCGCTTCACCGGCGCGGTTCATTTGCCCGCGGATTCTTTTGATCTCGCCGGCCAACCGCTCCAGCTCCGCGTCCCGTCCCTCGATTTTGCGCATGCGCTCAGCTGCGCGTTCCCCAAATGCAATCACTTCCGCGATGGAGCCGCCGTATTTGCGCTTCAAAGTTTCGAAGAGTGAAACGCGCTGCTCCAGTGCGGAAAGCTGGGCCGGATCGAGGTCGAGTTTCTCGGCGTAATTGGAAAGTGAACGCGCGATTTCGGAAAGCTCGACCACGCTGGCGGCGTGGGCTGAAGAAAATTGCGCAATCGAATTGTCGATCTTTTCCAGTTCGCGCAGTAGGCGCTGCGTTTCGGCGAGTTGAGAGACAACGGAATCGTCGGCTTCAGACAGCCGGCGCGCGACGGCGGAGGCGAGCTCGATTAGCCGCTTGCTGTTGCTGGCCAATTTGTAACGCGCTTCAATTTCTTCTTCTTCGCCCGTGACCAGATTGGCTGCGCAGATCTCGCTAATCTGATGGCGCAGCAGATCGAGCTCTTGTTCGCGCGCCGTCTCCGCCGTATTGAGCGCAGCGTGTTCGGCAACTGACGACTTCATTTGCCGGTAATGCTTTTGATATTCGTCGAGCTGCTCTTCCGCGCGCGCAACCGAGTCGAGTAAGCTCAATTGTTTGTCGGGCGAGAGCAACGATTGGTGATCATGCGGGCCATGAAGATCGACTAGTTCATCGCCAAGATTTTTTAAGATCGACAAGGTGGTCGGCGAGCCATTGATGAATTGGCGATTATTGCCGCTTATCGAAAGTGTGCGTTTGAGGATCAGATCATTTTCGCAAGGCTCAACCCCGGCTTCGAGGAGCTGCGGATTTAATCTTTGCAAATCATCGCCGGCAAAAATTGCTTCCACGCTGCACACTTCTGCTCCCGTGCGGATGAGCGACTTGTCCGCGCGCTCTCCGAGCAATAGTTGCAGCGCGCCGATGATGATCGATTTGCCCGCGCCCGTTTCGCCCGTGACGGCGATAAAACCCGGCGCCATCTGCCATTCAAGATCTTCCACCAAGGCAAGGTTTTTTATTCGGAGCAAAGTAAGGACAGCGGGCATGGAGAAGGTTGAGGGTTGATGGTTGAGGCTTGAGAGAGCAGAGTGCGCGGCCTGAAAGTTTCTCACTCTCACCGACCAACTCTCAACTCTCAATTTGGCCACCTGGGCCGATGATCGGCCAAAATTCTGATGCTCAAACCACAGTATCTGCTGCTCGCAATCGCGGCGTCTTGGCTGAGCACTCCGGCGCCCGCCGCTGAGCAACCGCTCGCTGCCGCGACAATCGTTCTTTACAACAAGGCCAACCCCGATTCAGTCCAGCTCGCGAAATTCTACGCTAAGCAACGCGGGATCGCGCATGATCATCTTATCGGTCTCACCTGTTCAATCGAAGAAGAAATCAGCCGCGAAGAGTACGACACGACCATTGCCAATCCGCTCCGTGAGATTTTCAAGACACGGCACTGGTGGACGCTGCACGAAGCGTCCGACCAGGAAGAGTCTGTGAAGGCAAGCTCCATCCATTTCGTCGCAGTCATCAAAGGGATCCCGCTGAAAATTCGCCCAACTGCCGATTACCCAGGGGATGTGCCTGGGCCAGGTCCGTTAGGAAATCGCAACGAAGCTTCGGTTGATTCCGAGCTGGCGGTGCTCGCCTCTATGTCGCATCAGATTTCGGGGCCGACACCGAATCCGTACTTTCAAAATTTCCGCGCCATTGGCGACTTCGAGAATGCAACGATGCTGCTCGTTTGCCGGCTGGACGCGCCGGCCGCCGCGACGGTCCGCCGTATGATTGTCGATGCGATAGCGGCGGAGAAGAGCGGACTCTGGGGCCGCGCCTATGTCGATGCTGCCCACAATACATCCGGCGGAATGGAAGTTGGTGACCAGTGGCTTGCCCAAATTACCGGACAACTTCACAAAGTCGGGATTCCAGTCGTTTACGATGAGACGCCGGCGATTTTTCCCGAGGGCTATCCGATGACCGATTGTGCGCTCTACTACGGTTGGTATGCCGAGACGGTGGCAGGTCCGTTCACCCAATCAGGTTTTCGCTTTCTCCCTGGAGCGGTGGCGGTTCATATCCACTCCTTCAGCGCGAGCACGCTGCGTGATCCGAACGCGAACTGGGTGGCTCCGCTTGTTACCAAAGGCGCCGCCGCAAGTATGGGCAATGTCTACGAACCGTATTTGGGACTCACGGCGCACCTCGACATTTTCAATGATCGATTGCTGCACGGCTTCACCTTTGCCGAGAGCGCCTATATGTCGATCCGAGCGCTCTCCTGGATGTCGGTAATGGTGGGCGATCCGCTTTATCGACCTTACGCGTCGTGGCTGCAAATCGATGCGCCGCGTGATTCCGCGAAAAGCGGGATTGACTGGAAGATGTATCACGAATTCGCGGTGAAAAACGTTGCCCGTCCGGTTTCTGAGTTTCGCACCTTGGCCCGGCAAGTTGCCTCGCGCTCGCGCAACTGCCCGATGATCGAAGACCTCGGACTGATGGAGGCGCGCGATGGAAATTTTTCCGCGGCCACGAGCTACTTCCAGCAGGCACGAACCTGCTATGCAAAGCGTGACGATCTTCTACGCGTAGTGCTGGAAGAAGCGGATGCGTGGATCAAACAGAAGAAACCGAAGCGCGCGCTCGCGCTCGTGCGCAGCGTTTTGCGAGTTGTGCCAGATGCGCCCGCCGTGCCGCTGCTCAGAAAAATCGAGCAAGATTTAACCGCCCCACCGGCGGCTTCACCGGCCAAACCGTAGCTGTAGCCGTTCCGCCCCGCGGGACGCGATGCGCCCGAATTGGCAGCCGCGCGTTACGCTTTGCGGAAGCGTCGACGATTACCGGACAATTCCACGCTCGCTTTGCTCGATGAACTCGACGATCTGCATGATTTCTTCATTCTGAGGCAACTCCTTGCGCACCGTCTCGACAGCCTGGCGCGTATTGTGTTTCGAACGATAGATCAGACGAAATGCTTCCTTGATCCACTTCATGCTTTCCGGCGTAAAGCCTTTGCGCTCCAGGCCGACGAGATTAACGCCGCGAATTTCCGCCGGGTTGCCATCGGCGATCATGAACGGCGGAACGTCCTGCACAATCTTGGAACAACCGCCGGTAATGGCAAACCGCCCAATGCGACAAAACTGATGGACGGCGGCCAAACCGCCCATTACGGCGTTATTGCCCACTTGCACGTGGCCCGCAAGGGTTCCGTTGTTCGAGAAAACAACTTCGTCGCCGACCGTGCAATCGTGCCCGATATGGGTGTAAGCGAGAAAATGTCCGCGACTGCCGACGCGCGTTTTCCCTTTGCTGGTCGTGCTGCGGTTGATAGTGACGAATTCGCGAAACGTGTTGTCATCGCCGATTTCGAGATAAGTCGGCTCGCCCGCGTATTTCAGATCCTGCGTTTGTTGGCCAATTGAGCAATACGCATAAAATTTGTTTCGCGCGCCGGCGCGCATCGGCCCGCACAGGGTGACGTGATGTTGCAGCCAGCAGTTCTCTCCCAGCATCACTTCGGGCGCGATCACGCAATAGGGCCCGATAATTGTGCCCGCCCCAATCTCAGCGCTCGGATCCACAAGCGTGCTCGGATGAATCTGCACGTCGCTCATTTATCGAGAAACGTGAACATTAATTCGCCTTCGGAGACGACCGCGTCATTCACCAGGCAATGGCACCTTGCCTTGGCCAGGCGATTGCCGCGTGCTTTCGTCAGTTCGGCGTGAATGAAGATGGTGTCGCCGGGAAAAACTGGCTTGCGAAACTTCACCTCGTCCGCGCTCATGAAATAACCGACGCGACTCGAAGTTTTCGCCAGCTTAAACAACAATATGCTCGCCACTTGCGCCATCGCTTCCACCTGCATCACTCCGGGCATCACCGGATGCCCGGGGAAATGTCCCTGAAAAAACGGCTCGTTGATGCTCACGGTTTTCATGCCGATGCATTTTGTTTCCCCCTCAAAACCGACGATCCGGTCCACCATCAGGAACGGATAACGATGCGGCAAAATTTGCATTACCTCGTCCGTATCAAATCCGCCGTCGCCGGACGGGAGCGTGCGCGGAACAGAGATCGCATCGCGTCGCGTCTGTTCGCGTGCCACCGCCCGGGCCAGCTCCGCATTCGCGCCGTGACCGGGCTTGACCGCGACGACATGACCGCGAATGCGATGACCGGCGAGCGCGAGATCGCCAATGATATCGAGGATTTTATGCCTAACGAATTCATCTGCGAAACGAAGCGGCTCTTTGCTTAAAACTGCATCGCCCCGGACAACAATCGCGTTTTCCAGACTGCCGCCCTTGATCAAATTTTTATCCATGAGCGATTGGACCTCTTCGTAATAAACGAACGTGCGCGCTGGCGCGATTTCGCGTTCAAAAATTGCCGGCGTCACTTCCATCGACAAAAACTGCGTGAAACGATTGTTCGGCCCGGCTTGCGTGCACGAGATGCGAAACGTTTCGTCGGGTAGCAAAACAAGCAGGGCGCCCGTTTTTGCTTCTACATGCATCGATTCGCGTACGTTGAAAAGTTTTCGCGGCGCTTCCTGCGCCGCCACGCCGGCGCGGTTGATCACGTCGACATATGGTTGCGCGCTGCCGTCGCCGATGGGCGGTTCGTTTGCGTCCATCTCCACGATCGCGTTGTCTACGCCCATCGCGAAAAGCGCGGCCAGGACGTGTTCGACCGTGTGCACGCGCACCGATCCTTCGCCGATGGTGGTGGCGCGCTCGACCGTTTTAAGATTGTCGATCTTCGCGTCAATCGTCGGCTCATCCTGCAAATCTTTGCGTTTGAACTTGATCCCGTGATCGACCGGCGCCGGCTGCAACTTGAGCGTGACCTTTTCTCCTGTGTGCAACGAGGTGCCGCTAAATCCCGCGGCTTTGCCTAGCGTATGTTGAAACTCGGGCGTGGAAGACATCCTGCCTAACTAACAAAGATATGACGCGATGACTAGTGCCGCTTGCGTCTGCAGACGCTCACCCCGGAAAGCGCGACGCTGATTTGCCATGGCATCATGCGGATCGCGTCGCTATAGCGCGACGGCTACAGCAAGGCGTCCTATTCACTTCAATTCAATCTCGCCACAATCGAACGCCATCATCTTGTCGATGTTTGACACGCGAACCTGCTCGACCACCGTGCCATTGGAAGCCCAGATATCGACAGATTTCTCCCCGCTCTTAGTGATGGATGCACTCACCATCTGCGGCGCCTCGATGACAGTAAAGAGCGGTAAATCATCCGTCGTCTTGAGAAAGATCTTCTCTTCATCAAAGCCGACGGCAAGATCGACAACCAGCCGCGCGTCTTTCGCCAACGGATTTGAGACGAGCTTCACCTGAACGTGATCCGTCGCGCTTGAATTAGGCGACAGGCCCGCCGCGCGTCCCTTGTCCTCCACCTTCAGGCGACCAACCAAATAGCCGCGTGCATGATATTTTCCGGCAGGTAAATCTTGTTCGTTATTATTCTTGCCATCCCATTTCGCGATGAGCGCGTCCGCGCCGACGGTGAATTCATCCGGCTCGGCTTCTTGCATCAGCACGCGCACCAGCTTTCTATTCTCGTCATAAACGCCGAGGCTGATCGTGCCTTCGAGCGGCGGCGGGAGGAAACTAATGCGCCCGCCACGCGCAGGTGATGCGTTCACGCTTGGCGAGGGCGCCGGACTTGGCGACGGCGCCGCGCTTGGAATTGGCGACGCCGTGGGCGAGGCATTCGACCTCAGTGATTCCTGCGCGATTGCTCCGGAGACCAATGCGAAGCCGATCAGGATTGCGGCGTTAACTTTCTTTGTCATTGCAGCGGCACTCTCTGAGAGTCGCATTATTTCAGCGACGGTCAGAGACCGCCGCTACAGTAATAGCGCCAATTTACGTTCGGGAAAAGATTGTCGCGCCATTCGCAGTCGCGCAGAAATTTTTCATCGACATCGTTCGCCGCAAACTGATCGTGCAATTGATTGAAACGAACAAGGTGATCCATGGTTCGCTTCGTGGCGTACTCCTTTGCCGTTTCCGTTTTCATCAGAAACGCCCAGTCACTTGATTGGGCGAGCAGAAGTTCGCGTGCGAGTTGTTTGAGAACGCGATCGGCGAGCGGCATCGCATCGTTTGCGTGTGTCCGCGCGACTTCAGTCATGCGACGGGCGGCGGCGTGCAGGTGCGGATAAATCCATGAGTTGCTCGGGCTCAACCAGACCTCGAGATGGCCTTTATCGCCCCAAGTTGATGTTGCAGGTTCGAGCGTTTGTTGCGTTGGATGGTCGGCAAGAAATTCGCTCGGGGTTGTGAGCCGAAAATCTTCGTTCGCGGCTTTGCGAATGAAAAGCTCGAGGAAGCGCAAACCTTCGAACCACCAATGCCCAAACAATTCCGCGTCAAATGGAACGACAACGATCGGATCGAAGTTGAGCGCGCAAAGCGCCTGAAGTTGTCCCCGTCGTTGTTCGAGAAAATGCGAGGCGTGCCCGTCCGCGGCTTTTTCCGCTGCATCGCGGTCGTAGAGATCCTTTTCAACGCTCTGTCCGGTGATGCGATGATATTTTACGCCGGAGAATTTCCTGGTTCCACGCGCAACCGGCCCGAGATGGTCCATTGGAAGATCGAAACCGATATCCCGATAGAATTCCCGGTACGCTGGATCGCCCGGATAACCTTCCTGCGCGCTCCAAACCTGCCGGCTCGAATCGCGGTCGCGCGCGAAAGCGGCCGGTCCCGCTGGCGTGTAACACGGCGCATAAATCGCGCTCTGCGGTCGCCGCTTTCCGTAAATCAAACCGTGCGCATCGAGAATGAACCAACGCAGGTTGGCTTCTTGCAGAATTGATTCCAAGCCGGGCGCGTAGGCGCACTCGGGCAGCCAAAAACCACTTGGATCGACGTCAAAAACATCGACATACGCATCTCGTCCGATCAAAATCTGCGCGCGCATTGCTTCGCGCGAATGCAGTGGAAGCAGAGCATGGGTGGCGGCGCAAGCGATGATTTCGAGCGCGCCGGTTTCTCGCAATCTCCGAAACGCGGCCAGCAAATCGCATTTCCATTGCTCGACAAAGAGACGTTGACTTTCCGAAAACATTTCGAAATAAAATTCGGCAAGCCTATGGAGTTGCGGTTGATCCCGGCTGCGCTCGATTTCGCGCGCTGCGAGATCGAGCAAAAGATCGACATGTTGCACGTAACGCTCGCGCAAAAGGTCGTCTTGCAGCATCGCGCAAAGCGTCGGCGTAATCGACATGGTGAGCCTGAATGGGATGGCATCGCTCACCAACCGCTGCATCATGGCCAGCAACGGAATATAAGTTTCGGTGATCGCCTCGAACAACCAATCTTCCTCGAGAAAATGTTCGTGCTCGGGATGCCTAACGAACGGCAGATGCGCGTGCAGCACGAGCGCGAGAGAACCAGAAGCCATTTCGGATTTCGGATTGCCGATTGCGGAGAGATTACGATTGCGCGCGTAGTCTATCCGCAATCCGCAGTCGGCGATCCGCAATCGTCAGAGCGTCCGGCAAAAATCCTGGAAGCGATCCAACCCCTTTTTGATGACGTCGATGCTTGTGGCATAACTGAGCCGGACGGTGCGATCGTCGCCGAAAGCAGCGCCGGGAATAACGGCAACACTTGCTTTGCTCAGCAAGCGATCGGCGAAATTCTGTGAAGTCAGTCCGAGCTGGCTAACGTTGACGAGCACGTAGAACGCGCCTTGCGGCCTGATTGCGGTCACGTTTGGAATCTTCGAGACGCGATCGAACATATAATTGCGGCGCATATCGAACTCCTCGCGCATGTCGGCCAGCGGTTGTTGGTCGCCTTTCAAGGCGGCGAGCGCGCCATACTGCGAGAAGGAGGAAGGATTCGACGTGCTGTGGCTTTGAATCGAATCCACTGCTTTCGCCACCGTTTCCGGCGCAGCCAGATAACCAAGACGCCAGCCCGTCATCGCGTACGATTTGCTGAAACCGTTGACTGTGATGGTGAGATCGTACGCCTCCTTGGAAAGCGAGGCGACGCTCACGTGCACCGCATCGTCGTAAACGAGTTTCTCGTAAATTTCGTCCGATAAAATGTAAATGTCTTCCTCGGCGGCGACATCGACGATCGCCTGCAATTCCTCGCGCGTGTAAACCGAGCCGGTCGGATTGCACGGACTGTTCAGGATCAACATCTTCGTGCGCGGCGTCATCGCGTTTTCAAAATCTGCCGCGCGCATTTTCCAGGCGTTGCGCTCCGTCGTCGGCACAATCACCGGTTCTGCGCCAGCCAGCTTCACCATGTCGGGATAACTGACCCAATACGGCGCCGGAATCACGACTTCGTCGCCCGGCTGACAAGTAGCGAGCACCGCGTTGTAACAGGCATGCTTCGCGCCGTTGCTCACTACGACCTGGGTGGCGCGATAATTGAGCTGGTTGTCGGCCGCTAGTTTTTCGGCAATCGCCTGACGCAGCTCCGGAATGCCCGAGCTTGGCGTATATTTCGTAAAGCCGGCTTCCAGCGCCGCGATCGTGGCTGCTTTGATGTGCTCAGGCGTATCGAAATCAGGTTCGCCCGCGCCGAAACCGCAGACATCGATTCCCTCGGCTTTCATTGCTTTCGCTTTGCTGTCGATCGAGAGCGTGAGGGAAGGAGTCAGTTGAGCGGCGCGCGCGGAAATTTCCATGTTGAGGGTATGAGTTTGCAAAATTTAAGGGCGCACACTATTGGCGACGGTAGAAGTTTTCAATCAAAGGTTTGAAATTGTTCTCGCTCACCTGGACGATCGCCATCTCGCGCTCGGCATTGTCCACCGAATCAGAAGCATGCGCGGCGTTGATCATGATGGTTTGTCCAAATTCCTTTCGAATTGAGCCCGGCGGGGCCTTAGCCGGATCAGTCGGGCCGAGCACCTCGCGGATTTTACGGACTGCCTCTTCGCCTTGATAAACGATGGCGATGCATTTTTCGGTGCCGGGCGCGTTCCGTTTATCGGGCGAACATTGGCTCGGTCTCATGCCGGCCATGAATTCGACGATGCTCTCCCAGTTATCGCGACCGCTAACCTGGCCCAGTTTCTCCTCGAGAACCGGCAGCACGGGTCCGTAGAACTCCTCTGCCTCCGCCACACTCATGCGATGAACCTTGAAGCCGATGATGTAGAGGCCGGAACGCGAAAAAACTTCGATGACTCCACCCGGCCGCAAGTTTGGAAATTTGAAATTATCGGGCTTAATTAGCACGAGCGTCTTCTCGATCTTTGCGGTTTTCGGGAAAGTGATGACCCGATCGAGAAGTCCGCCGTCGACATCGGAAAATTCCGCCCAGAGTTTCAAATCGCGCTCAACCGCTTTTGCCTCGAACGCCGCCAGCACCCCTGGCTCAAAGTAAGTCACTTTGCCGGAGCTGTCGGTGATGTAATCGCCGAACGTGTCGCGAATCGTTTCGCCGCTCGTTCGCTCGTGCACGATATGTCCGACGGTGCGGTGAATCTTTTCCACGGCATCGGGACCACGAAAAACCAAAAACAACACTCGCGGCTGCTGGCCGTTAATGTCGCCCGTGAAATTTTCCAGCACGTACTCGCGAATCAGTTCCTGCGTTGCGCGATGACGCGCATCGCTTTCGGTCACAATCGTTTCTGCGTGACGGCTCACCAATGTCGCGCTCGGCGCGAACATGCGCGCTCCCACCAGGTCAAGACCCGTGCGCGAGATCAGCCGGGCGATGATCCCGCCGGTGCGCGATTTGCGCATCGAGTACGGCGTGACAATGGCATAGGAAAGTTCTTCAGCCTGCATGATTTTGTCCGGCGGCTTAAGATTAAACCGCGTCGATGCAGAAAAACCGAAGCCGCTGAACGGTGCTGAAACCTAGCCGCCGCTCTTCTCTCGCGTCAAATGCGTTTTGGGAGAGCGGTCGACGAGGCGATCTGGCTTTCGGCGTCTCGCCGAAACGGACTCTTGCGCGGTCGATCTTATTTCTTCTCGGCGTCTTGTTCCTTCATCTTCGCCATCTTTTGCGCGAGACCGGCGGAATACTTCTCGTACTGCACGTTATCGACGGTGAAAGTTCCGTGCATGTAATTCGAGTTTTCGAATGCCCAATTTTGGTCGGCGTCGTTATAGGCCAGCTTCACGGTCCGGCCTTGTTGGTATTCGTGATGAACAGGATCGGCACCGGGAGGATTGACGATTTTTGGTGAGTTGCCGAGGCCGCCTTCCAGCAAATGACCGCGGAACTTGCCGTATTGGCCGAGAGTGATTTCGTGGTCTTTGCCTTCGATCTTTCGCGAGATCGCCACATAGCGAGTCTCGGTTTTCTTTGAAGCGCTTCCCGGAAGGATCTTGGCCGCGATCGCTTCCAAGGCTTTCCGCTGTTCGGGAGTCGCCTTTTCATCGATGTAATTGTAGGAAAAATTCCAATTACCGAATGAGCTCATCATCGTTTGGCCTTCCGGGCTCTGTCCCATGTTTGCCATCGCCAGGCCGTCGAGCTTCACTTTTCCGTAATTCCCTTTTTCAATGAAGAGCACCTGGCCACCGCCGCAGGTCATCTTGGTCGGTTTGGAATCGAACCAACATGGGCAAGCCGCGTCGCAAGAACAGGCTTCTTCGAGTTGCCCCGTAATTTTCCAGGGCGTCTTATCTTTGGGTTGATCGGCAGCTCGAACCAAGCCGACAAAACAGAAAAGCACAGCGAGCGCACCGAACGACGAGAGAGTGAGCAATTTCATTTTCATAGCTTGAGAAGCTACCGCCTGGACCTGTCGGGGGACAAGCTGATTCTGCGGCGCATTCCTCTCTCACAAATTCGGTCGCGAAGAGCCCTTCGCGGCCGGTTCGACAAATAGCGGCCGAAGCATAAGATCGACATCTTCAAAAAAGTCGGCGACAACTGAAACCGTCCTCGTCGAAGTTAATTTGGAGATAATATGCTCATCGTAATGACCGCCAGCGCGACGCAATGCGAAATCGACGGCGTTGTGCGCGTGATCGAGTCTCTCGGATTTCGCGCGCATCCGATGCCGGGCGTCACGCGCACGGCGATCGGGGTGACCGGCAATCCAGGCAGGGTGGACACCGGTCATTTCGAGAATCTCCCGGGCGTGGCCGAGGCGGTCCACGTGACCAAGCCGTACAAATTGACGGCGCTCGATCTGAGGCCGGAACGAACAATTGTCGATGTTGGCGGCGCCAAAATCGGCGATGGATCGCTTGCGATTATCGCCGGACCGTGCGCGATCGAAAGTCGCGAGCAGGCTTTTTCTGTTGCCGAAATCGTGCAGCGCAGCGGCGCGAAGTTTTTCCGTGGCGGCGCGTTCAAACCCCGCACTTCACCTTATACGTTTGCTGGACTCGGTGAAGAAGGACTGAAGATTCTCGGTAACGTTCGCGAAAAATTCGGACTTAAAGTCGTGACCGAAGCGTTGGATGAATCGACTGTCGATCTGGTCGAAAGATACGCTGACATGATTCAAATCGGTTCGCGCAACATGCAGAATTTTACTTTGCTGCGCCGTGCGGGACGCTCGCGATTACCGGTTCTATTGAAGCGTGGGATGGCCGCGACCCTCGAGGAATGGCTGCTCGCGGCCGAATACGTGATGACGGAAGGCAATTATCAGATCGTGCTTTGCGAACGTGGTGTGCGCACCTTCGCGCAGCACGCGCGCAACACGCTCGACCTGGCGGCAATTCCCGCGGTGCGGCGAATCTCACATCTGCCGGTAATTGTCGATGCCGCGCACGGAACGGGCCGAAGTTACATGGTGACGCCACTGGCCCGCGCCGGTGCGGCTGTTGGGGCCGATGGTCTGATGGTCGAAGTGCATGCGCGACCCGAACAAGCGCTTTCGGACGGCGCCCAGACACTCACGTTCGACGAATACGAGCAGATGGTGAACGAAGTGCGCGCGATTCACAAAGCGATCCCACAGGCCGGCGTCAAATTGGCAAAAAACAGCGGGTGACGAGGCTCGAACTCGCGACGTCCTCCTTGGCAAGGAGGTGCTCTACCACTGAGCTACACCCGCGTTTTTGAGCGGGAAGCAATAATGTCCACGGGCCTCCGCAGCGCAACATTTTAATTGTCTCCGCGGCCCAAGAATTCTCGAATTTTTTGAATCCGAATCGGGCGGTGAGTGTATCTCACCTTCAAAGGATAGCTATGAAAACACTGTTTATTTCCTATATCTGCTCGGTCGCGCTCGCCCTGGGTGCGTTCGGCCAAAGCCCGACCGTGCCACCCGTCGCAAGCTCGGCGCAATCCGCGGCCCCTGCCGCTTCGGCCCCGACGGCAAGCACGACAAATTCAAACGACCTGTCCGATAGAATTCAGCGGCGGATCGAAAAGAGATTTGGGCACAAAGGGCTGCATTTCCAAGTGGGAGATGAGAACGAGTCGGGCAAAAAAAGAGGCAACTCGAATGATGACATTCCGGGGGAGGCCATCCCAATTATCGCGGTTGTCATGTTCTCAGTCTTTGGCGCGCCCGTTTTGATTGTAGCTGTGATCATGTATTTCGGCTTCTCGAAAAACCGAATGATGCATCGAACGGTCCGAATGATGGTGGAAAAAGGCCAGCCAGTGCCGGCAGCTTTGCTCGCGCCGCCCGCGCCCGCACAGCGCCAACGCTCCGATATGCGTCGAGGAGTTGTCCTTGTCATGGTCGGTTTGGGACTCATGCTCTTTCTCGGAGCGGTCAATGATTGGGAAGGCGGAGCCTGGAGCCTCGGCATTATTCCGTTCCTAATCGGCGCGGGTTATCTGCTGGTGTGGAAACTGGAGGGAAAGAAGGACATTCCACCACCGTCGCCGGCGCAGTAGCATCGAGACGTGGAGCTAACCGATGCGGATCTCATCGCTCGAGTTCTTGTCGATGATGACCAGCACGCTTTTGGCGAACTGGTCCGTCGGCATCAATCGGCTGTGCGAGGTCTGCTGCGCCAACTTACCCGCACTGACCTCGCCCTCGCCGACGATCTCGCACAGGACACTTTTGTGCGCGCCTTTAAACACATCGGCAGTTTTCGCGGCGAAGCGCGGTTTTCGACCTGGCTTTATCGGATCGCCTACAATTGTTTCCGGGAAGACGCGCGCCGCCGAAAAGAGCTGGTCGGCATCGATGAAGATCAATTACAAGCCGAGGCAGATCCGCAGACTGTCGATCCCGGTCTAAGACATGATCTTATGCATGCTCTAAGCTTTTTGCCGCTGCGTGAGAGGTCGGCAGTTTTGCTTTGCTGCCAAAACGGTTTATCACACGAGGAAGCAGCGCGTGTTTTGGACATTCCGCTTGGGACGGTGAAAACAAATGTGTTGCGCGGCCGGGAGAAATTGAAGAAAATGCTGGCAGCTTGGGGACCTGATTGAGATGGACGAAAAGAATCGGGAAGATTGGTTGGATCAGCAACTGCGCGAGACTGCGCCGTACATCGACGACGACGGGTTCACAGCCCGCGTCCTGCAGAAATTGCCGGTGGTGCGATCGCAGCGACAATCTCTGCGCGCGGTGATCCTTCTCGGAATAACAGTGCTGGCGAGCGTGCTGGCTTACGTTGTTTCCGACGGCGGACGTTTTGTCAGCATCAGTATCGAACGGTTGGCGATGTTGCCGATGTTGTGGCTTTTCGCGGTCGCTCTCGGTTGCGGAATCTTAGTCATGGCCGGTGGACTTATCGCAGCGATATCTAAGACTAAAGAAGTGCAATCTTAGATATCTTAGAGTTGCATTGTCGATCTTGCGACCGACAGTGAGGAATGTTTACGAACATTCCGAGCGCTACACTTAGACAGCTCGTTAAACTTTCGGAGCGCAAAGAAGCGCTCATGGGCCAAATCCAGGAAATCGATCGCGAGATGGTTCAATTGCAAAGCAAATTCGGCGTCCCGTCCGCGAGCACGAGCCGGGGCGCGCCGGTAACGGTCTCGCGCGTGGCTCGCAGGCCGAGTGGCAAGACGCGCACAAACCGCGGAGCACTTAAAGATAAAATCGTCCGAGCATTGCGCGCGGCGGAAAGAAAAGGAGCAACGATTCGTGAACTGTCAAAGAAACTTGGGGTGCCAAGCGCGAATCTTTACGTTTGGTTCCATGGCACCGGCAAAAACGTTCGCGGTATCAAAAAGATCGGCGTCGCGAAGTACCGACTTACGAGTTAATCAAGCAGCGCAAAGTTCGCGCGCCTGCTGGACGTCGGCCTGGATCTGTCGGGCGAGCGCTTCTACACTCTCAAACTTTCGTTCCGGTCTAAGATAGCGGACGAATCGGACTTCGAGATCTTCGCCATAGATATCGCGTTCGAAATCGAGAAGATGAATTTCGAGGAGGCGTTGCGATTTGCCGCCACTGACTGTTGGTCGATAACCGAGATTTACTACGCCGTGATATAAAACTCCCTCGAACCATGCTTTGGCAAGGTAAACTCCATTCGGCGGAAATTGCTCGCTGTGTGCGCTCAAATTAGCCGTCGGAAACCCAATTTTCTTTCCGAGCTGGTCGCCCCGCGTGACTGCGCCGAGAATGGTGTAATCGCGGCCCAGCATTTCCGCCGCCTTGGCCAAGCTGCCTGCTTCGACGGCCTGGCGAATCGCAGTGCTGCTCACGACCGCGCCATGGACCATCACTGGCGGAATCCCGACGACGTTGAAATCAAAATGCGCGCCGAGCTTTTTTAGAAGATCGAGATTTCCGCGTCGATTTTTGCCAAAAGACCATTCATGGCCGACACAAATCTCCTGCAGCGGTTTCGAGTGCTTGACGAGTTGCTGCACGAAATCTTCCGGAGAGGTAGCTGCGAATTCGCGGTTGAACTCGACGATTAATAAATGCGAGACGCTGAGAGCGCGAATCAGCGCGATCTTGTGCTGGGTGGCGGTGAGCAGATGAGGCGCGTCGCGTGGCCGGAGTACCTTTGCCGGATGTGGATCGAACGTTACGACAACGGAAGTTCCTTCCGCCGAGTGCGCATGTCGGGCGGAGGTGGAGATGACGGCTTGATGCCCGCGATGCACGCCATCGAAAACGCCGATGGCGAGAAACAATGGGCCGCGCACCTGGCTCAACTCGGAGATCAACCGCAGAATTTCCATTGACGATTCCAAACTTAAGCGCCGCGCATGCGTGAAACATCCGGGAGGGTCAGGATCCGGCTGAGAATTTCCTCGCGCGGTCCACTTCTAATCCTATCCACAGTGATGGCTTGATCGACATCGAAGCGCCCAGATTTCACGCGCCGCAGCGATTTGAGGTGCCCACCGCAACCAAGTTCCTCGCCGATGTCGTGGACATAGGTGCGAACATAGAAGCCTTTGCTGCAAACAACGTTGAAATCGATTTCCGGAAGGGCGATCCGATCAACCGCGTAGCGATAAACGTGGACGAGCCGCGGCTCGCGCTCGACCACTTTTCCTTGCCGGGCCAGTTTATAAAGTGGAACGCCACCGTGTTTGATGGCTGAGACCATGGGCGGCGTTTGATAAAAATCGCCACGAAATTTTTCGAAGGCGGCGCGGATTTGGCTTGCCTCCAGCGGGGGAACTGGCCGCCGATCGATCACTTCTCCTTGCCGATCTTGCGTACTGGTTGTGACGCCAAGCATGAGCGTGCCGGCGTACTCCTTGTCTTCGCTCATCAACAAATCCTGAATCTTCGTTCCGCGCCCGAGTGTAAGGAGCAGCAAACCGGTGGCGATGGGATCGAGCGTGCCGCAATGCCCGACTTTTCTAATCTCGAGCTTGCGCCTAATAAGCGCGACCACGTCATGCGACGTCATGCCCGCGGCTTTGTCCACGAGCAGGACGCCGTCAGGAGTCGCAGCCAACGGCATTACAAATTGCCTCCAGAATTTCTTGTTCGACTTCCGCGAGAGAACCGCGCACGCGTGCACCTGCCGCCAGCGTATGTCCACCGCCGCCGAATTTCTGACAGATCGCGCACACATCTGTCTTTTCACTCTTCGAACGCATGCTCACACGCACTTTGCCGTCGGGCAGTTCTTCAAAAAACACGGCGACAATAACTCCGCGGATGGCGCGGAGATGATCGATTAAGCCTTCATTGTCTTCGGGAAGAACGCCGAGCTCGGCCGCGGTTTTTAAACTCAGGCTAAAACTTGCGATGCGCCCTCCGCCTTCAAAGCGCATGGTGCGCAGCAGCTCGCGCAGCAATTCAACCCGGCGCCGCGGATAATTCTCATAAACCTGCTGGTTAATTCGCCCAACATCGACACCGGCACGCACGAGGTCCGCCGCGATCTCAAAGGTTCGCGCGCTGGTGTGTGGATATTGAAACGATCCAGTGTCGGTGGAAATCGCGACGTAAAGATTTTCCGCGATCGCGGCATCGAACGGCAAGCGCTCGCTTTTGATCAGCTCGAAAAGAATTTGTCCGGTCGCCGGCGCGGCTGGATCGACATAAACCAGGTCGCCATAGCCTGGATTGCTCGGGTGGTGATCAATGTTGATCCAAATTTTGGCCGAACGAATGGCCTGGAAGGCGGTTCCCAGCCGATTTTGAATTGCTGTGTCGAGTGCGATGGCAACATCGACGTCTTCCGCGCCGGAGGGTGGTTTGGTTAATAATTGCGCGTGCGCAAGAAAGGAATATTTCTCGAGCATTCCGTCTTCATTCCAGACGCCAACGTTTTTTCCGAGTTGCTTGAGCGAAAGAGCAAGAGCGAGCTGGCTGCCGAGCGCGTCGCCGTCGGGACGCACGTGACTCAAGATAGCGAAACGCTGATGCTCGCGGAATGCCCGGCCGATTTCCTCGAACGTGGATCTGGCCGCTCTCACTCGTGCTTGGTGCGGGGCGTCTCGATCTCTTGCAAAATCTCGATCACGCGAGCCCCGCGTTGGATGGAATCGTCGAGATGAAAAACAAGATGCGGAGTGTATTTCAAAACGACGCGGCGCGACAGCTCAGCTTGCAATGCCGGACGATGCGCCTCCAGTTTATTAATGACGCTCGCGCCGTCGGCCGACCCGAGAACACTGACAAAGACGTGCGCATTTTTTAAGTCGGATGTGACATCGACATGGTTGATGCTGACCAGTGCGCTCTCGAAAGTCACTTCGCGCGCGATACTGTTGCTGAGCTCGCGTTTCAAGAGTGCGTTGACGCGTAATTGTCGATGTTTCACGGGCGAATTAATGGAGTAACGGAGTCGCCATCAGTCATTACTCCAGCACTCCTTCGTTTTAGAGTTTCTGCACAACCTGCTCGAGTTGATAGCACTCGATGATGTCGCCTACTTGATATTCGTTGAAGTCGCCAAGCTTGATGCCGCATTCCAGACCGGAACGCACTTCCTTCACGTCGTCCTGAAATCGGCGCAGCGTCGAAATCCCGCCGTCGTAAACCGGCTGGCGTTTCCGCAGCACGCGAGCGCGGGCGACGCGGGCGACGCGACCATCGGTAACCAGACAACCGGCGACGATGCCTCTGCTCAATTGGAAAACCTGTTTCACTTCGGCATGACCGATAACCGTTTCTCGATGTTCGGGATCGAGCAGGCCGGCCATCGCTTCTTTGATCTGGTCGATCAATTCGTAAATGATGCTGTAGAGCTTGACCTGGACGCCTTCGCGTCTTGCCGCCGAAACTGCCATGCTCTCGACCTTGATGTTGAAACCGACCACGACGGCACTTGATGCGCTTGCCAGCAGAATGTCCGATTCCGAGATCGGTCCTACCGCTGAGTGAATGATTTCGAGATCGACTTTTTTGCTCTCGATTTGCTTCAACGCGCCCACCAGCGCTTCGACCGAGCCCTGTGCGTCGCATTTCAAAACGATGCGCAGAATTTTTTTCCCTTCAGTCGCGTCGAGCAAACTCTCGAGCGTGGCGCGTTGCGGCACGGTCAATTTGTCCGCGCGTTTCGTCTGCAAGCGTTCCTCGCTCAAAGTTTTCGCCGAGCGCTCCGATTCCATGACCAAAAATTCATCGCCGGCATTCGGCAGACCGGTGAATCCAAGTACTTTTACTGGCGTCGATGGCCCGGCCTGCTTGATCGGCTCGCCGCGATCGTCAAGAAGCGATTTCACTTTACCGCTGTAATCGCCGCAAATAAATGCGTCACCGATTTTCAAGGTCCCCATTTGCACAATAACCGTCGCGGTTGGACCGCGGCCGGCTTCCACTTGCGCCTCAATCACGGTGCCGCGCGGCGTGGCGGTGGGTGATGCTTTGAGTTCCATTACCTCCGCCTGCAATGCCATCATTTCCAGCAAGTGATCGATACCAATGCCTTTGGTGGCGGAGACCGGGCAGACGATCGTTTCGCCGCCCCAATCTTCGGGCGCGAGATCTTGTTCCTGCAATTGCTTCTTGACCCGGTCGATATTGGCCGAAGGCAAATCAACCTTGTTAATCGCGACCATGATCTTCACGTGCGGCGCCGCTTTGGCGTGACTGATTGCTTCGAGTGTCTGTGGCATCAGGCCATCGTCTGCGGCGACCACGAGGACGACGATGTCGGTGACGTTGGCGCCGCGGGCGCGCATCGCGGTAAAGGCCGCATGGCCGGGAGTATCGATGAAAGTGATTTTCGTTCCTTTGTAATCGACGCTGTAGGCGCCGATGTGCTGCGTGATTCCCCCCGCTTCGCTGGCCGTGACCCGAGTCTTTCGGATCGCGTCGAGCAGCGACGTTTTGCCGTGATCGACGTGACCCATAAACGTAATGATTGGACCGCGCGACTTGAGCTCCTCCTCCTTCTCGATGACCGGCTTTGGCGGCGCGACAACGACCTGCTCGATCTTATGGACGCCGGCGCCTTTTTCCCGGCGCTCCTTTTCGAGGACGAACCCGTGGTTCTCGCAAATCTTTGAGGCAATGTCGGGCTCGATGGTTTGGTTGATGTTCGCGAAAATGTTGAATGTCATCAGTTCGGCGATGAGCTGATGCGGTTTTAGGCCGAGCTGAGTAGCCAGTTCTTTGACGATGATCGGCGGTTTGATGTGAATGATCTTCTGCGGCTCGAGTTCCGGCTCTGGCGGAGCCGCAGCCGGCGCGATCGTACCATCGACGATCGCACTCGGCGCCGTCCCTTGCGCGTCCGCTGTGGCGCCAACTGCGGGCGTCCTCTCGGCTCTAGGTGGAATGGAAGGCGCCTCCAGGGACGCCCGAATTCGCGAAATCGGCGGGAGTACGACGCCCTTGACTGCGCCGTCTTCACGTTTCTGGCGCGGTTTCTTTTCGTCGATAAGCGACACGCTCTCGATAGCCGGGCGTGGCGCGGCCGTCGAGGGGGCGGTTGTCTCGGGACTCGCTGGACTTTTCGCTGCCGCAGACTGGGCGCGCGCAGGTTTTGAGGGCGATGCTACGTTGTCGCTCTTTGCCGCCTTGGCTTTCGATGCCGCAGACTTGAGGGTTTTGCCCGCGGTGGGTTTGCGAGCCGCCTTCTTGGTCGTCGTCTTTGTTGGCATCTCTGTTCCTCTAAAATTTCGCTCATGGCTCGAGCGTTTTAAGCAGAGCCATTTTTCTGCACGCCATCTTGTCGATGGATCGCTTCGTGGATTTCGCGTGCCTTTCCTTCGTCGATTGCGAGGATGTCCACAAAATCCTGCACGTCCGCAGCGCGCAAGCCTTCCAAATTGGTGAAGCCCGATTTTACGAGCGTTAGCGCCTGTTCCCCCGTGATCGGGAGCGCGGCCGCAAGTGTTTGGGCGGCTTGGGCGACTTTTTGTTCAACCGCAGTTGTGGCCGAAGTGTCCTTGTCGATATTGATTTCCCACCCGGTGAGGCGCGAGGTCAAGCGCGCGTTCTGTCCTTTTTTCCCAATGGCGAGCGAAAGTTGATCCTCGTCCACCGAGATCTGCGCGCTTTTCTTCTCCGTGTCGAAGACTAGGTTCTTAACCTTGGCCGGCTTGAGCGCTTCGAGCACAAATTCTTTCGGATCGGAACTCCAACGAATGATATCAACCTTCTCATTGTTCAGCTCGCGCACGATATTTTTGACGCGCGAACCGCGCATGCCAACGCACGCGCCAACGGGATCGACTTTTTCATTCGCGCTCCAGACTGCAATTTTTGTCCGGTAACCAGCCTCGCGGGCGATCCCGCGAATCTCGACCGTGCCATCAGCGATCTCGCTCACTTCCAACTCAAAAAGCCGGCGCACAAAATTGGGATGGCTGCGCGAAACGATGATTTCAGGGCCGCGAATTCCGTTCTCGACTGCGACAACATATGCGCGGAGCCGGTCGCCCACGTTATAATCTTCCACGACGACGCGCTCGCGTTGCGGCATGATGGCTTCGAATTTTCCAAGATCGAGAATCACATCGGAGCGATCGAAACGCCGCACGGTGCCGCTCACGATTTCCCCGGCGCGATCCTTAAACTCCTCATAAATCATTTCCTTTTCGACCTGACGGATGCGCTGCATCATCGCTTGTTTAGCGGTCTGCGCGGCGATACGGCCAAAGTTGCGCGGCGTGACTTCCATCTCGAGGGTGTCGCCGATCTTCGCGTCGGGCTTGATCTTCAGTGCTTTGGTGAGCGCGATTTCGTCTTGCGGATTTTGCACGTTTTCGACAACGACCAAGTTCGCCAGTGCACGGATGTCGCCGGATTTTGGATCGATGTCGATGCGCAAATCGCGAGCCGCGCCGACACTCTTTTTCGAAGCCGAGAGCAGTGCGTTCGAGACCGCCTCGAGGAGGATGTCGCGTTTGATCCCGCGCTCCCGCTCCAGGTAATCCAGCATGGCGATAAATTCCGCGTTCATAAAAACATCTAGCCCGCAGACCAAAAGGAGTGGGACACCAATTCCCACTCCGATCAGCGCGGACTAGACCCTGAGTTTAACTTTGTAACGCGCAGTCGTCAAGTTGTGTAACCTTGATTTGAACGTTGAACGCTCACCGTCCAACATCCAACGTCCGATGCGTTCGCGAGTGAACAGTTTGTTGATCGTGCTTCTCATTTGGGCGGCGATTTATCTGCCCGCCCTTGGTTCGCTCGAGATCAAAGGAGAAGAGGGAAGGCGGATTCTGCCGGCGATCCGCATGCTCGAGACCGGCGATTACATTATTCCGCGAGTGGGTAGCGCGGCCTACTTTAGTAAACCGCCGCTCGTCAACTGGCTGGTAGCTGCATCGTTCAAGCTCTTCGGACTTCGCAACGAGTGGACGGCGCGCGCGCCTTCCGTGTTCTGCGTGTTGGCCGTGGCGATCGCGTTCGTCACGGTCGCGCGCGCCAGTCTGGGAGCGCGTGGATCGACAATCGCTGCACTGATTTGGTTGACAAATTTCGGCATGATTGAAAAGGGCCGCTTGATTGAGATCGAGGCGCTTTACGTTTCCCTTTGTGCGCTGGCGATGATTTGCTGGTTGAGTTGGTGGGAACAGAAACGCTCCCCGTGGCTGACATGGATCGTTCCATGGATATTTCTCGGGCTGGGCTGGTTGGCAAAGGGGCCCGTCCATCTTGTTTTCTTTTATGCCTTAGTTCTGGCTCTGCTTTGGCAAACCAAGCAGTGGAGATCGCTTTTTCATCCCGCGCATTTCATCGGTATTTTCGTAATGCTCGCCATATTTGCGGCATGGGCGATCCCCTTCATCCAAATGACAGCGGGTGAGCGAGTGATGAATAAATGGTCGGGGCAGTCCGTCGGCCGCATCACGGGAGGGTTTTTCCACTTCTGGGCCTGGATTCTAACCATCCCGCACGCGTTAGTTTATTTCCTGCCCTGGCTACTCTTCTTGCCACTAGTGCGCTTCAGCAAATTTCGAGATGATAGACAGCGCGAACTCGCGCGCTCGCTCGCATGGAGTGCTGCCTCGCCGCTTTTCGTTATTAATCTGATTCCGGGTGTCGCCCCGCGCTATTCGCTCCCTGTGTTGACGCCGTTTTGCTGGTTCTTGGCGCTAAGTTTTGCAGAGAACGCTTTCGCGCGACCGAGTTGGATGAGCAGGCGAAATGAGCCCCTTTGGTCGCGGGTGGCGGGACCACTGGTCGGTTTGGCCGTTGCGGCCGGGGTGATCGGCTATCCGCTGCTGGCGATTGCTTTGGAGCATCGGCAAAAGGTGAAAAGCGTGGCTGCGAAAATGAATGCTGCTGTTCCGCAAAACGAGATTCTTTACGCAGTCGATCCGAATTATCAGCCCTTCTTCTTTTACATGCGCGCTCCCGTCAGATATGTGAGCCGTCTCGCAGACCTTCCGAGGGAAGCGCGATATTTCCTGGTGCGGCCGGACAAGGAACAGGACGCCCTCGCGATCGAACAATGGCTGCCTCGCCGGGCTCGATCCATTCTGCGGGTGACAGATTACCGCCACGAAACGGTGATTCTTTTCGAGGTAGGCTCTCCTTGAAAGCCGGCCGGGCCGAATTGACAAATGCGAAATAGTTAGCACGCTAACTATTTCACGATGCCGAAGATCGATCCGGAAACAATTGGCCCGGTGCTGGGGGGAACCGCCCGCGCCTGGCGTTTAAAGCTGGACGAACGGCTCAAACCGATGGGCTTGAGCCAGGCAAAGTGGCGCACACTGTTACACTTGTCCGTCGCGCCCGGCCCGCTCACCCAGGCCGAGATCGCGGCGCGGCTCGGCATCGAAGAACCGACGCTGGTGACGTTGTTACATCGCCTGGAGAGCGGCGGTTGGGTGACGCGCAGGAGCTCGTCGTACGATCGCCGGTGCAAAATGGTGCATCTGGGCAGGCGGGCGCGTCGAGTGATCGCGCAAATCAACGCGGCCGCGGACGAGCTTCGACATGAATTGCTCGCCGATATTCCAGCGTCTCAACTCCGGACCTGTATTAGCGTGCTCGTGCGAATTCGGGACAGAGCGGAAAAGAGCGACAGAGCTTACCGCCGTGGGATGGCGGCGTCCCAATTTCGGCTGGAGCGGAACGGACAGGATAAAAGGGGAAACGCGATTACAAAGGGAGAGCTAGCGAGCGGCCCTGCCGAATCAAACAAATGAAGAACGCGCGCTTAGAATATCGGTCTATTCCGTGGTGGGGATATTTACTCTTTGTCGCGTTGGCTGCTTTCGTTTTGTTTCAAGCGTTTCGCGAGAGAGCCAACTCGGCTAAAGCGGCGCAACCGCCGTCGCGACCGGTGTTGGTGGCGAAAGTTATCACCAAAGATGTGCCCTTATATCTCGATGAAATCGGCGCCTGCAGCGCCTACGAAACCGTTCAGGTGCAGGCGCAGGTAAGCGGGCAGATCATGGCGCGTCACTTTCAAGACGGGGCTGACGTGAAGCAGGGCGATTTGCTTTTCACGATTGATCCGCGGCCCTACCAAGCCGCGCTCGATCAAGCACAGGGGCAGCTCGCGCAAGCACAATCGCAACTCATTCTCGATCAAATTACGCTGAAACGACAGCAGGAATTGCGCACAAGAAATGTGATTTCGCCGCAGGATCTCGATACCGCTCAGGCAACGGTGAAAAGCGACGAGGCTAAGGTGAAAACCGCCGAAGGCGCAGTCGCAGCTGCGCAGGTGAATTTCGATTATTGCAACATTCGCTCGCCTATCAACGGCCGGGCTGGCTTGCGGCTTGTCGATGTTGGGAATGTCGTGACTGGCGGAAACGGCGGCGGCGGTGGCGCGGTGCTGCTGACGATTCAGGGGCTGGATCCCATTTACACCGACTTTACTGTTGCCGAAACCGACTTGGCGCTAGTGCGGCGTTATCTCGGCGGCCCAAACGTGAAAGTGGAAACGCGCTCTGCCGATGGCAGCATGCCGCCACGTCTCGGCGATCTCTATTTCATTGACACTGCGGTTCAGCCGGGCGCGGGCACGGTGAAAGCGCGTGCCGTTACACCCAATCCCGACCACGCTCTTTGGCCATTAGAATTTGTGCGCGTGCGCTTCATTCTCGATAAGCTGAAAGATGCCAGTCTAGTACCATCCCAAGCGGTGCAAATAAGCCAGCGTGGCCCATTTGTTTTTGTGGTGAAGCCGGATAACACAGTCGATCTGCGGCAGGTTAAACCGGGTCAGCGTCAGGATGGTGACACACAAGTTATTGAAGATGGCCTCAAAGCCGGCGAGACGGTTGTCGTCACTGGCCAACTGGCGCTGGCACCGGGAACAAACGTGGAGCCAAAACCGTACAATCCTTCAGGTTCAACCGATGGCGGTCAGGTTGCCGCTAAAGCCCCAATGTAGAATTGCGTTCTCGATATGGATGGAGAAGAGCGATACGACGGAGCAGGGGGTGATGGACACGATTCCCTGCGCCCTGCAAAGAATCGGGCGAAACCGGTAACGGCAGCCGTGCCGCCAGCGTCCCCGCCCGGAGCCGGGCTGGTCCAAGTTAAGGGCTCGGGCCTTTCCGGGCCATTCATTCGCCGACCGGTGATGACGGTCCTGTTAACGTTATCGGTCATTGTCGCTGGTGCCGCCACCTACAATAAGCTCGCGGTCAACGATCTGCCCGCAGTTGATTATCCAGTCATCCAGGTCACCTGCGCATATCCAGGCGCGAATCCGACCACGATGGCGAACAACATTGCGACGCCGCTTGAGAAACAATTCCTGCAAATTCCAGGACTCGACATCATTACGAGCGCAAGCACGCAGGGAAACACGTCGTTCACACTGCAGTTCGTTCTCAGCAAGAGCATCATTGACGCTGCCACAGACGTGCAGGCGGCGATCCAGCGCGCAACAGGGAAGCTGCCGCTCGACCTGCCTAGTCCACCCACGTTCACAAAAACAAATCCGAACGATCAGGCAGTTTATCTGCTCGGGTTGCTATCCGACACGCTTACCGATGGCGATCTGTACAAATACGCTTCCACCGCTGTGGCGCAGCGCATTGCGATCTTGCCCGGTGTGTCGCAAGTAAACATTTACGGCGTTCAGGGTGCGATTCGAATCAAAGCCGATCCAGCGGGGCTCGCTTCGCGCGGTTTGACCATGGATGACCTCGCCAGCGCCATCAAGGCGGGGACAGTTTACTCTGGTGCCGGGCAATTCGACGGGGCGCATCGGACGGTCATTCTGCAGCCGAACGGTCAGATCGACAACGCCGAGGGGTATCGCGACTTAATCGTGGCGCGCAACAAAGATGGCTCGCCGGTTTATTTGCGCGATGTGGCCGACGTTCGCCAAACTGTGCAAGATGAACGGCTCTCGCGCACGTTTTGGGTACGCGGTTTCAATCCGCCGGGATCGGTGGTTGTGCTGGCTGTCTCGCGCCAGGCCGGCGCCAACGCAGTCGAAGTTGCGAATTCAGTGAAGGCGCTCTTTCCCGAGATCCGAGCGAGTCTGCCGGGGTCGATCACGCTCGTGCCGGTATTCGACCGGTCCCAGAGCATCGTGGATTCCGTGAACGACGTGCAATGGACCTTAATGATCGCTTTCCTGCTGGTTGTCATGGTGATCTATGTTTTTCTCGGTCGCGCGACTGATACGCTCATCCCCGCAGTGGCGCTTCCGTTGTCTTTGCTGCTCACCGTCGCGATCATGTACATGCTCGACTATTCCATCAATAATTTGACTTTGATGGCATTGACGCTGGCCATCGGCTTCCTGGTCGATGACGCAATCGTGTTTCTGGAAAATGTTGTGCGTCGCGCGGAGCACGGCGAATCCATTGTAAAGGCCGCTTTTAATAGCGCTGGCGAGATTTCCGTCACTATCATGTCGATGACGCTGTCACTCGCCGCCGTTTTCATTCCTCTAGTGGCTTTACCTGGTTTGCTGGGTCGCATTTTCCGCGAATTTTCGGTTACGATTATTGTCGCCATTCTTGCTTCGGGACTCGTTTCCCTAACCCTCACTCCGCTTATGTGTGCGCGCATTCTGGGCGAACGCAAAACCGGCCATAAGCGCGCACGCATGGAAAAATGGACGAGCGATTTCATTCAACGGGTGATTGGGGCTTACGGCAAAGCTCTTGACAAATTTCTCGATCGCGCCTGGCTCACCGTTCCGATCCTTGTCGCGTGCATTCTCGGTCTCTGGTTTTTTTTCACCCATCTGCCGTTTACGCTGCTGCCTCCGGGAGACAGCGGGTTTGTAAGGGGCGTCTTCATCGCGCTTGAAGGCTCGTCGCCTGCGCAGATGCATGCATATCAGCAACAGGTCAATCAGAAGCTGAAGGACGATCCGAACATTGCGCAGTTTTTCACGCTCGCCGGTTTCGCGGCTCGCACCTCGTCCTCCCAAGGATTGATTTTTGGCTTTCTCAAACCGAGGAGTGAACGCCCGCCGATTGAGCAATGCATTCCCCAGTTGCAGAAATCCATCAGCTCTATTCCGGGCATCATCGCCATTTTGCAGCCCAATCCCGTGCTGCAAATCAATGTCGGTGCCACGAGTCAGACGCAGGGGCAATATGCCTACACGCTGAGCGGCATTGTACCCGACGATGTTTACGCCGCCGCCGATCAGTTGGTGGCGAAGCTTAAGAATTTCAAAGGCTTTGCTTCCGTTCGCTCTGATTATTACAACAGCACGCCGAATCTCACCGTCGATATCGATCGCGAGCGCGCCGCAACCTACGGCGTTTCTACTTCCGCGGTGGAGAGTTTGTTGCGGACCGCTTACTCGCAAAACTACGTTTATTTAATCAAACAGCCCGAAGACCAATACCAGGTCATACTCGAAGTCAAAGACAACGAGCGGGCTCAGCCTGCCGACCTCAACAACCTCTACGTTCGCAGCAACACCGGCGGCAGCTTTAGCGCGAGCGGATCGGGCGGTGGAACAATCGCAACCACCACCGGTACTGAGTCCAACCTCGTACCGCTGCGCGCCGTAACAACGACAAAGCAAATCGTCGGTCCGCAGGCGGTCAATCACTTCAACCAATTCACGAGTGTAACTATCAATTTCAACTTGCTCCCGAATGTTGCGATCGGTGATGCCACCAAATTTATCGAAGACAGCTTCGCACAAGTGCATCAGCAGATCCCAAGTGTGCAGGCTACCTTTCAAGGTGAAGCGCTCGTTTTTCGCCAATTGTTTAAATCGCTGCCGCTGCTGCTTGTTGCCGCGATTTTCGTCATGTATGTGATTCTCGGCATTCTTTACGAAAGCTACGTCCATCCCATCACGGTGCTTTTTCCCGCAATCGTGCCTGCTGTTGTCGGTGGTTTATTCACCCTCTGGATTTTTGGATCGACCTTGTCTCTTTACAGCGTCATCGGATTGTTTCTTCTGCTCGGTATAGTCAAGAAGAACGGAATCCTGGTGGTCGATTTCGCGCTGAAACGAATCGACGAGGGATTGAGTTTGAGAGACGCAATTCATGAAGCGAGCCTTGAACGTTTTCGTCCTATCATGATGACAACCCTCGCCGCTCTTATGGGCGCGGTTCCGCTTGCTCTTGGGTTCGGCCATGACGCCTCGGCGCGGCGTCCGCTTGGTCTAGTGATTGTCGGCGGCCTGATTTTCTCACAAATGGTCACGCTTTTTGTGACACCCGTGATTTATCTCTGGCTTGAATGGTTCCAGGAACA
>DATMPQ010000348.1:0-12060 GCA_035567015.1 Chthoniobacterales bacterium
TACGGTGGATTTCGGGACGCGGGCCGGGGCGTCCCGTGGAGCGACGACACGCTCGTGCTCATTTGGTCGGCCACGAAAGGCTTGGGCAGCGCTTGCGTTCTGCATGTCTTGCAGGAAAACAAGATCGACATCGAACAACGCGTCGCCCAGTTCTGGCCGGAGTTTGCGCAAGGCGGGAAGGGAAAGATCACGCTGGCGCAATTGCTTTCGCATCAAGCCGGGCTTTGCGCGTTAGATCGACAAGTTGATGTGCTCGACCACGTAGCCGTAATCGCTGCGCTTGAGAAACAAGCGCCGCTCTGGCCACCAGGAACTGGACATGGTTATCATGCGCGCACGTTCGGTTTTCTCATCGACGAACTCGTTAGGCGAATTGCGCGTCAACCGCTAGGGGAATATTGGCGAAGAACATTTGCCGAGCCGCTCCAACTCGATCTTTGGATTGGCTTGCCCGAAAGAGAAAATCATCGCGTCGCGGCCATTTATGCTGCGAAAATTGGCAAACCGCCCGAGTCGGCGAATTTCTACCGGGACTTGACCAAGCCCGGAACCCTGGTCCGAAAGACCTTTACATCTCCTCGCGGATTGCACTCGGTCAGCGCGATGAACAATCCACAGATCCGCGCCCAGCCGATCGTTTCCTTCGGCGGAATCGGCAGTGCATCGTCACTCGCCAGATTTTATTCGATGCTGGCCAGCGGCGGCGCGCTCGACGGTCGTGAATTTTTTTCTGCGAAAACAATGAGCTGGATGACGACAATCTTGACGGATGGAGTTGACCGCGCTTTTCAAATACCGACCGCGTTCTCCGCCGGTTTCATGAAAGATTCAAAAAGTTCGAAGCGCCGCATTTTCGGTAGATCGACAATTGCTTTTGGGCATCCCGGCGCCGGCGGTAGTCATGCCTTCGCCGATCCCGAAAACAAGATCGCGTTTGCTTACGTGATGAATCAAATGGAGCAGTCGGTCCTTCCGAACGAGAAATCATTGCGGCTCGTGGACGCGATTTATGATCTTCTGTAACGGCGGCCGTGTCGCCCGCAAGTTCCTAAAGCCGCAGCCGACACGGCTGCCTCTACCGTAAGATCGATGGCTACTCGCCGATAATCGTAACGAAAATTCTCCGCCGATGCGAGGCGTGGCGATGCTCGAAGAGAAAAATTCCCTGCCAGGTCCCGAGGTGCATCTTTCCATCGACAATCGGCACCGTCTCGCTGGTGCGCGTGAGGGTCATGCGAATGTGCGACGGCATGTCATCGCTACCTTCCGACTCGTGCGTGAAGTAATCCGCATCTTCCGGCACCAGGCGATCGAAAAATTCTTCAAGATCACGCCGCGCGGTCGGATCGGCGTTTTCCATGACGATGAGGCTGCAACTGGTGTGCTGAACAAACGCCGTCATGTTTCCCGCACCCACGCCAGCTTTGTTGATGATCGATTGAATATCGTCCGTTATTTCGTAGGTCCCCTTGCCGTTGGTGCGAACTTCGAATCTCTCCTGTCGAATGCGCATAAAATTTGGACGGCCAAAAAATAACATCGACCCAAGAAATAGTCGCGCGTTGATCTTTGCGCCGGCCAGTGGCCTAGTAACTTGTGGATGCAAAGCGATCTGGAACGTGTGTTGTTTGAGGAGGCAACAATTCTCCGCCGACTCGACGAGATGGCCGCGCAAATCTCTGAAGATTATCGTGATCGCGAATTGACAGTGGTCGCCATCCTGAGCGGAAGCCTCATGTTCATGGCCGACTTGCTCCGGCGAATTCCGTTACCGCTAAAACTGGATTGCTTGAGCGTGGCCAGTTATCACGGAAAAACAGAGACGAGCGGCGAAGTAATTTTCAAACAGGCCGCTCCCGACGTGGCGGACCGTCACGTTCTAATTCTGGACGATATTCTCGACAGCGGTCGCACGCTGGTGGCAGTTCGGCAAAAATTGCGGATGGCAAACCCGCCCAGCATCCGAGTGTGTGTGTTGCTCAGGAAAAAGAAATTGCGCGAACAACTGGCCAATGCCGACTACGTAGGCTTTGAAATCGAGGATGAATTTGTGGTCGGTTATGGGCTGGATTTCATGGAGCGCTATCGCAATCTTCCCTGCATCGGAGCGTTGAGAAAGGAATTGATTGCGCAGCCAATGTGATTGTCGATGAAAGTTCACGTGGAACTGTATTCGCAGTTACGCGATTTGGCCGGCGCTGCGGAATTGAAGGTCGATCTTCCGGCAGACGCGACCGTCGCGGATTTGCTGGAAAAAGTTTACAGGAAGGCGCCTAAGCTGCGTTCCCGCGACAAAAGCATCCTGGTAGGCGCAGGCGTCGAGTTCGTCGATCGTAACTACAAACTAAAAGCGGGCGACGAGATCTCAATCATGCCTCCAGTGCAAGGAGGTTGAGTTTTTTCTGGGGAGCACGCGCGTGTACTCCTCAAAACGTTCAGTCGCGGAAGTTTTTGAAATTGGTAGCGACGCCAAAATCGCGGCTGCGCACAAATCCGATGACGGCTTGCAGATCGTCTTTCTTTTTTCCGGTGACGCGAATCTGTCGATCTTGCAACTGGCTTTGCACTTTGAAGTTCTGCGACTTGATCGCCTGGATGATTTCCTTGGCTTTGGTGCCTTCGAGACCCTGGTGAATTTTCAATTCCTGTCGCGCGTGCCCGAGCGGCGAAATCGCGGGTTCGACCTGTTCGATGTTACGAAGATCGACTGCACGCTTGGAAAACTTGCCGATGACAATTTCGCGCAGGCCCCGCAACCGAGCGCCATCTTCGGCAGTCAACGTGATTTTGTCTTTTTCGTACAGAATCTCGGCGACCACGCCTTTAAAGTCGAAACGCGTGGCGAGTTCTTTTCGCGCCTGGTTGAGGGCGTTATCAATCTCCTGCTTATCCACTTCGGAGACGATGTCGAAAGAAGGCATGCGAAGAATTTTGCGAGATCGATCTTAGGTCAACGTTCGAACGATAAAACGAAGATTGTGCAACATGACTTAGCGATTGGCCTCCACAATTCTGATGCTTCCATCGGTCGCATGAATTTTGATATCGGACGTGGCCGCTGTGCCGATCATCGTGTCGATCTTCGTGACTTCGCCATCATTACGCTCTCTCTGCACGCCAAAGTCACTGGCAATTTTCCCGTTTCGAGCCTCTGCCACCAGGTGAAATGAAGCGTCACCGGGAATAAAGGCGCGCGCGTTTCCATTGACGATGTCCGCCTCGACCGAAAAGCGGCCCTGCTCCCACCAATCGTAAATGACATCCAGTCCTCCGTTAATCACCGCGAGATGAAGATCGCCAAAACAGTTGTGGGCAAACAGCCGCCCATTCGTCAGATTGGCGTGCACATTTTCGCCCTGCATGCTGTCGATCAATATCTCGCCGCTGGCCAATTCCAAATGCGATATCTTCGCCGTTTTCGGAACGACGATGACGTAATCCACCGTGCCGGAGCGGTCGAAGAGGCCCCAAGTCTGCTTTGGTGGAAAATGGGTTTCGATTGAAACGGAGCCTGGCCGCACTGAAACATTGATCGCGATCTTATTCAGCCGCTCGCCGCTATAAGCTTTCTTGATTGCCTGCACTTTCACCTCGGGCTTGTCCGAACCGTAGATTCGAATCGAGCCGTCCCCGTTCTTGATGCTAAAATTCGCATCTCGATTCACCGTGTAGGATTTTTCACTCACCTGCTCGAGCGGTTGTTCAACCGATTCTCCGCAGCCGGAAAGTAGCGCACACAGTGGCAGGAGGAATCGCAGAGGCGCGCCGTAGTTCATAACGACTCTCGCGCCAGACGCGCTCTCAGAGATAGCCCAGCGCGCGCAGGAAATCGATCGCCGCTGCTGCAACGCTCGCAATAGCCAGCGCTGCCGTAACCATGATGAGCACAAAAAGCGCGGCTTCGCTCGCGAAGGTGTATCGCGCTTCGTTGCGAAAATAATCGCGGCTGATGTTGCGGAACGATGGAGTCGGAATATTCGCGCAATGTCCGCCGCTACGATCGATATATGAAGGCGCCTGATAATCGCAATCGGTAATCGGAGAAGGACGCGCGGAGCGGTCGCCGCCATTGCGTGATCCGTTCGAACTAGAGCGTGGTTTCATATCCTATTTGTTTGTTTCCCTTGAGATGCGTTCAATCTCACTTTCAGATTCAATTTTTATCACTACACCGCGGCCACCGGCGACAGCTCACCCGGTCACTCCGAAACGCTTTTCGCTAGAGTGTCAACCGCGCTGCCGAGAGAAACGATCGCCGATCTTTGTTCGTAATCGCCTCTCACACCCAGAGCGTGCGATCAAAGGTGCGGTACTGAATCGCTTCGCTCACATGTTGCTCTCTGATCTCCTCCGCGTCATCTAAATCGGCAATCGTCCGTGAGACTTTCAGGATGCGATCGTAGGCGCGTGCGCTCAGGTTTAATTCGTTCATCGCGACGCGAATGAGGTCGTGTGAGTCCTCACCGAGCTTACAATGTTGTTTAAGTTGCCGCGTGGCCATTCGGGCGTTGCAATTTACTTTTGCGTCGCTTTGAAAGCGCCTTTGTTGAACGCAGCGCGCGTGACCAATGCGCTCTCGAATCGGCATCGAGCTTTCTTCGGCGCGTTCACTCGCGACATCGCGATATTCCACCGCCGGGACTTCGATATGCAGATCGATGCGATCGAGCAACGGACCGGAAATGCGCTGACGATAACGCTGCACTTGGAGCGGACCGCAACGGCATTCCCGTTTCAAATCGCCAAAATATCCGCACGGACACGGGTTCATCGCGGCGACCAGCATGAACTCAGAGGGAAAAGTCACGCTGCCCGCGGCGCGCGAGACGGTGACTTTTCCATCTTCCAATGGCTGGCGCATCACTTCCAATGTCGATCTTTTGAATTCCGGCAGCTCATCGAGAAAAAGCACACCGTTGTGCGCCAGGCTGACTTCGCCCGGCGCGGGAGTGGCCGAGCCGCCGAGCAATCCGACATCGGAAATGGTGTGATGGGGAGAGCGGAACGGCCGCGTGGCTACAAAAGACTTTTCGCCGTTGAGCAACCCAGCAATGCTGTGGATCTTTGTCGTCTCGATGGCTTCTTCAAGCGACATCGGTGGAATGATGGTGGCGATGCGTTTCGAGAGCATCGACTTGCCCGAGCCGGGCGGCCCGATCATCAAGATGTTGTGACCACCGGAGACGGCCACTTCGATCGCGCGTTTGACGTGGCCCTGGCCCTTCACGTCGCTAAAATCGACATCGTAGCTTTGGTGGGTGGCGAAAAACGCGCTAAGATCGCCGCGGGTGGGAAGCAGCGGAACTTCACCGCGCAAAAACTGAAATGTCTGCCGCAAATTTTGTACGCCATAGATGTCTATCTTGTCCACCATGGCGGCCTCTCGCGCATTTGCTTCCGGCACAAACAGAGCGTGCTTGCCCCGCCGGCGTGCTTCCAAAGCGACTGGCAGCACACCCTTCACGGCACGCACCGCGCCGTTCAGCGCGAGCTCGCCGACGAAGCTGAATTTTTCGAAAGTCGTCGTGTTGATCTCCTCGCCCACCGCCACCATCCCGAGCGCGATGGGGAGATCGAAGCTTGGGCCTTCTTTCTTAATATCGGCGGGCGCGAGATTGATTGTTGTGCGGCCGCGCGGCCAATAATACCCGCTATTTGCAATCGCGGTCGTGACGCGGTCGCGGCTCTCTTTCACGGCCGCGTCAGGTAATCCCACGATTACGATGTTTGGATCGCCACCAGCGCCATTCACTTCGATCTCAATTTCGTAAGCATCGACGCCATAAACAGCGGCGGAATAAATCTTTGCCAACATGGCGAGTTAGGTTGTCAAAGATAATAAGGGAGGGGAAGGCGCAATTGAGGGCGAGCTTACGAAGAGAGCTCGACGGCATGGCACGATTTGGATCACGCTTCCAACGCGCCACCGAAATCGAGTCGATCCAGTTGGTTTCAAAGCGGTTAGATGGGAGGCGGAAAAAGTTTGAACGCGATACATCCAGGGGCTGTCAGAGATGCGAAATATTTAACCTTGTTAAACACTTTGTAGAATGTTAAAAAGTGCGATCTACGAGGCACCGGCACGTGAAACTGCCGGGAATTTGTTGATTTACCCCCCCAAAACCATTCATGAAAAGTTATATGGCCGCTGAAGATAGCGATACCGGAATTAAAATTTATTTGCGCGAGATCGGGCAAATCCCGCTCTTGACGCCCCAGCAGGAGATTACCCTGGCGGCGAAGATCAAGAGGGGCGACCGCGAAGCACGCGCGTTGATGATTCGCTCGAATTTGCGTCTGGTCGTAAAGATCGCGCATGACTACGCGAACCTCGGCCTGCCGCTGCTCGACTTGATCTCGGAAGGAAACATCGGTCTGATGAAAGCGGTCGAGCGTTTCGATCCGGCGAAAGGCGGAAAGCTCAGCACCTACGCCGCGTGGTGGATCAAGCAGTCGATCAAGCGTGCCCTGGCCAACCAGAGCAAGACGATTCGCCTGCCTGTTCACCTGGTCGATAAAATCTCTAAGATGCGTCGTGTTTCCTTGCAGATGAGCGAGGAACTTGGCCGCGAACCGACTGATGAAGAGCTCGGCGACGAGATCGGGATCGCGAGCGGAAAAGTTTCGCAACTGAAGACCGTCTCGATCCGCCCGGCTTCACTCGACGCGCCGATCAGTGACGACGATTCCACCGAATTCGGCGAGATCGTCGGCGACGAAGAAGCTCAAACGCCTTTTGAGTTGCTGCGCGATAAAAATCTGCGCAACGAAGTCGGCGGCTTGCTCGACGTGCTCGACGATCGCGAGAAGAAAATTATCTTCCAGCGCTTCGGGCTGGACGGCGGCAAACCGAAAACGCTCGAGGAGGTCGGCAAGAAATTCGGTGTCACTCGCGAGCGCATCCGGCAGTTGCAGAACATTGCGCTCTCGAAGCTGCGCCGCGCTCTGAGCAAAAAAGAGCGTCCGGTCGACGTCGAATTGCCGGTCGAAGCTTAGATCGACATCTCGATTTGAAAACGCGCGGACTCTTGGTCCGCGCGTTTTTTTGCTGTAGGGCAAGCGCTCCGCCTGCCCATCAACTTATTTCGCCGTGCGCAACTGCACGCAATCAACCACCGACTTGTCCGCGCGTAGATCGCTGATGATAACCAGCTGGTCGCCGGGCGCGGTCAATTTATTTTTGCGCAAAAGATTCGCGGCCGCTTCGATCGTCGCATTCCGATTCTCCGCGAAATCGAGCTGTATGGGATAGGTACCCCAACACAGCGCCAGTTGCCGATAGACTTCTTCACTTGGCGTGAAGGCAAAGATGGGTGCGTGCTGCGGCCGTAAATTTGAGACGTAGCGTGCCATAGTGCCATGCCGGGTAAAAACAATCAGCTTCGAACCGGACAGCGAGTTGGCGAGAACAACGGCTGAGGCGACGGTTTTCTGCCGCGCATCTTCGAGCAACGCATCTTTGGCGTAGCCCGCGCCGCCGCTGCGTTCGATGCGCTGCGCCACACGATGCAAAATCTGGACGCATTCAACCGGATAGCGCCCGACCGTTGTCTCACCGCTTAACATGACTGCGTCAGCTTGCTCAAAAACGGCGTTCGCGACGTCGGTAATCTCAGCGCGCGTCGGAATCGGGTTGGTGATCATCGACTCGAGCATGTGCGTGGCCACCACCACTGGTTTGCCCAAGCGAATGCTGTGTTTTACGATCCGACGCTGGATGATGGGCAGCTCCTCCATCGGGATTTCGATCCCCAGATCGCCGCGCGCGATCATAACCGCATCGGCGGCGGCAATCATTTCATCAATTTGTCTGACCGCTGATTGGTCTTCAATTTTGACCACGATCAAAGCCTTGCTCTTTTTCAGCGCGAGAAAATTGCGCAGCTCATCGAGGTCGCTCTTTTGCCGCGCAAAACTAAGCCCGACAAAATCGACCCCGAGCTGCACGCCCAGCGTGAGATCGACAATGTCCTTCCTGGTCAACGGCGGCAGATTCACGTGCACGCCGGGCAGATTGATGTGACGGCGCGAGCCGAGTTTTCCCGGGGTCATCACCTTGCCGCGAATTCGATTCTTCCCCTGCTCGATGACAATGAGTTTGATCAGGCCGTTGTCCACCAGGACCGTGTCGCCCACTGACACGTCGCTCACGAATCCACCGTAATTGACCCCGACCGAATATTTCTCTTTCGGCTTCGCGTCGCCCACGGTGAACTCGAGAATATCTCCGCGTTTCAGATCCAGGTCCGTTTTGAGATCGCCGGTGCGAATCGCAGGCCCTTGCGCATCGAGCAAGATCGCGATCGGCCGCCCAATTCTTCCGGCGAGCTGCCGAATGCGCGGCACCATCGCACGCACCCAGTCATGCTCGGCATGACTCATGTTAAACCGGAAAACGTCCGCCCCTTTTTCAATCAATTTACGCAATGTCTCCGTCTTCTCTGTGGCCGGGCCGAGGGTGCAGATGATTTTTGTTTTCCGCATGGGTGCAGGGTTGGAATTACGAAGATGGCAAGCTTATAGGGCGCGGCTCATGAGATAAAAACCGGCCGCGGCGACGGGTGTGCAGGGGCGATGCCGTTGCCCGCCGTGTTGGATTCGGCGTCCCCACAATTTTTCCACCGCGGCGGATATGCAAAATCGAATCCAGGCCAGTGGAGGGAAAAATTCGGACTATAAAACGGGTCGCAGAGCAACTCGGCCCCCCATTTTTGCTGCATGTAAGTTGCTTCGCAAAAAAACTGTTGTTGTTGAGCAGGCGTGGAAGGATGCCCGCGTGAAGACGATTCACGATGAATCAAGTTCGCGTAGGGGGTCCAAACAATCTGAAGTCCACGTTTTCGCAGTTCGAGGCAAAAATCGACATCGTTGAAACTAATTCCAAGGTTTACCTGATCGAATCGGCCCGCTTCCTCGAAAACACTTTTGCGGACGAGCATGCACGCGGCCGTAACCGCAGAATAATTTTGTTGGAGCCAGGCGCGGTTGAAATAGCCGGGGTGACCGCGCGGAATACCGTGATAAGCGACGCCCGCCACGCCACCCAGACCGACAATCACGCCGCCGTGCTGGAGCGTCCCATTCGGATACCATAATCTGGCGCCGACCGCGCCAACTTCGGGACGCGCCACTTGACTAACCATTTCTTTCAGCCAGCCGCGCTCGTCCGCTTCAACGTCGTCATTCATGAACGCGAGGATCGCGCCGTTCGCTTCTGCCGCGCCGCGATTGCTGAGCCGGCTGAAATTAAACGGGCCGGCATCACGCAAGACACGGGCGGTCTTTTCCTCTTTCAGAGCTCGTAAGAACTCCAGGGTCTTAGTTTCGGTCGATCCATTATCGACGATGATAATTTCGACGCGGGGATAATCCGTTCGCTCGTGAACGCTTTTAATGCATCGCTCGAGCAAAGCCACGTTGTCGCGAGTAGGAATAATGATCGAAACCAGCGGCGCTGGATCGGGCACTTCGTAAATGACTCTATGGGATTCCGGATTTTCCGGACATGGAACGACCTGAGCCTTCACGCCGCGCCGTTTCAAGTGATCGGCGATCGCACGCCGAGCTGCTTCCTTCGCGTACGGTTTGGCGTTAGGGGCTGCGGCGAGGCTACCCTCGGCCATTCGCCAGTGATAGAGAATGCGCGGCATGTGCCGCACTTGATCAGGCCGCAATCTTTCGAGACAACGCAGCGCAAGATCGTAATCCTGCGAGCCTTCGTAGCCTTCACGAAAACCGCCTATCTCGCGGAGCACCGACGCTCGATAAACTCCGAGATGGTTGATGTAATTTTGCCCGAGGAAAAGTTGCGGATTCCAATCCGTCTTGAAGAACGGGTTGGAGCGCGCGCCGTGATGGTCGATCTTGTCTTCGTCCGAATAGATGAGCCCGGCATCAGCATGCGCCGCGATTTCCAGCGCGACAAAGGCGAGCGCGTTTTCGGCGAACGCATCATCTTGATCGAGCAACGCACACCATTCGCCGGTGGCCAGCGCCAACGCTGAATTGGAGCAGGCCGAGATATGTCGATTCTCTTTCCGCAAGATCAGCTTGATCCTGGAATCGGAGCGCGCGAGCCGCTCCAAAAATGGATGAACTTCGGTAATCGTGGAGGCATCGTCCGAGATGCAAAGTTCCCAGCGCTCGTAAATTTGACCTCTTATCGAATCGATCGCGGCTTCAAGAAGCCCGAGATCGGGATTGTAAACCGGCAGCAAAATCGAGATGAGCGGGTGGCGTTGCAATCGTCGAACGCGACGCCGCAGATTGATTCGATCCGTTGCGGTGGCATTATCGAACGCTGCCACCCAGCGCTCGTAATTCGATTGCGCCGAGACCGGCGGCGTCGATTTGGGCTGGCTTGCCTCCTCAAGCAACGCTGTGAAGCGCGCCGCGAAGCCATCGATCGTAAAGTGCCGCTCGAATGTGCGCCGCGCGGCAACGCCCAGTTGCCTAACGAATGAAAAATCGCGCGCACAGCGTACAATTGCATCCGCCAGCTTGGCCGGATTTTCTGGTGGCACGAGCAAGCCGTTCAACCCATCGTGAATCCATTCGCTGATGCCGCCGACATCCGCGCTGATGACCGCTTTCCCAAGGCTTGTCGCTTCAATGATCGAGATTGGCATGGTTTCGTCGCGCGACGCGCAAATAATCGCGCTCGAACCTGCCAGCAGTCTAAACGCTTCCTCGTGATCGAGCGATTCGACTAATTCGACATTCTTGAGGTTGGCGGAGCGATCGCGAAGATTCTTGAAGAATTGTCGATCGAGAATTCGTCCGGCCAGTTTGAACGATGCTTTATCACTCGTCACCCGGTCAACTTGGTGAATTGCTTCGACCAGAATGTCTTGTCCTTTGCGCGGTTCGAAACTCCCCAGCGCGACGAAGGAAACGGCCTGGCCATTGCCCCGTGGGGTCGCATTGCCCGGCTCCGGAATTCCGTAGGGCACCACCTCAATTCTCGTCCGCGTAGCGCCTTGGAGAACGCGCCCCGTTTGCCGTGTCGGCACGACAATCAAGCGAGCGAGTTCCAATGCATCTCGGACCTGAGAAATCTCTTTGATGAACCGTACGGCCACGAGTGTCTCGTGCAGATACCAGATGACCGGAACATTCTCGCGATGTCCCGCCTCAACTGCCGGCCAACTCGTGATGGTGTTTGCGACGACAATGTCGGATTCACGGCAGAGAGCGCGCAGCTTCTCGCGCTGCGGATCGGTCAAAAAGGTGGGGTCGATTTCGACACGAACTCCCGAATTTTCCAGCAGATTGGAGATTGGTCCCCGTTCCGGCGCGGCGACTACAGGCTCCCATCCTTTTCTTTTGAGCCAACTCCCGAGATAGAACAAGGCGAGCGGTGCACCGCTGAGGGTCATCTCGTGTGAGACAAGTAAAACACGCCGCAAATCCATCATGCCCTTATCGATCCAATTCGACCGTTTCCGCCACGCCCAAGGTCGTGATGGCCGTTTTCGACTGGCCTTGAGCCGATGAGATTGCCTCCTCGATCAGTTTAAGAAAACCCGCGCCAAAGCGATCGAGTGCAAAATATTTTTCGTAAGCTTTTCGCGAATTTCCAGTCAACTTCTTAAGCAGTTCAGGTTCGCGAACAAGGCGCTCAATGCTGGCCGCCAAGCCCTGAGCGTCGCCTGGTTTGACGAACAAACCGTCCTCCCCGGAAACCAGGTTTTCACCAACTCCGCCTACGTTGGTGCTCAGGATTGCTTTCCCAAGAGCCATCCCCTCGATAAGTGTAAGGGGCCCGGTTTCGTCCCAGGACGAAGAAACCATAACATCCGCATCCCCGATTAACGCGAGTGCGTCATCATGAGTGACGTAACTCTGGAAAGTGAGGTACGAGCACGCGGCAGCCGCAGCTTCTATTTCTCTGGTAATTTTCGGATCATTCGGACGTCCGACGATCTTAAAGTTAGCGTTCGCCAGAACATTCTGGGGAAGTTTGCGCAGCGCTTCCAAAAAGATTTCCTGCCCCTTGCGATGTTCGATCGTACCGAGCAAAAGAAACCGCAGCGGACCAGCTTTGCGCTGCGTCGATAG
>DATMPQ010000349.1:0-14474 GCA_035567015.1 Chthoniobacterales bacterium
GCAGCCTGCGGATACTTGTAGAGCGCCTTTGCGTATGAGTATGTTGGAGTAGCGTCGAGGTAGAAATATTGCTCCTTCACATCTTCGCCGTGATTCCCCTGGGGATTTGTTAGGCCGAACAACCGCTCTTTAAGTATCGGATCTTTTTCATTCCAGAGTGCCAAAGCGAAGCAGAGTCTGCATCCGCGATCAGTGATGCCGAGCAAGCCATCTTCGCCCCAGCGATAAGCCCGGCTGCGAGCGTGGTCGTGGGGGAAGTAGCCCCAGGAATCTCCCGTCTCCGAATAATCCTCTCGAACCGTCGCCCATTGCCGCTCCGACAAATAAGGCCCCCACCGTTTCCAGTCGGCGGTGCGAGCGGCTTCAGCGTTGATGCGCTCTTTTTCGACAGGCGTGCTCATGCGATCCGAATAGGCAGGTGTTCGCTGGTGACGTCCTTTTCCCAAAGGCGAAACCCTCCCCGGAAGGCGTTGGCGTTTTCGCCTGCGCGGCAATGTAAAGGCAGCTCCTTAAGCTTCTTCACGTTGCCGCCACCTAGGACCACCTCTTCTGGACAAAGCGCATCCATCAAGATCTCGACAACATCAGCGACCAGACGTCTCCATTTCTTTTTGCCGTGTTTCTCCAGTCCGCGAATGCCGACGTAGTCCTCGAAGGTTCCTCTCTTAAAGGGAAGGTGAGCCAATTCCATCGCATGGACGGAGCCGTCGAGGATTAGGGCAGAACCCAGACCGGTGCCTAGCCCGAGAAAGAGCATTGTTCCTCCATTGTAACTACCAAGCGCTTGTATAGCGGCATCGTTTATAATTTTCACCGGGCGCTCGAAAGCGGCTTCAAAATCGAACCCAACCCAACCCGGAGCAAGATTTCGCGGTTCTGCCTTTGGACAGCCACGGAGAACCGGCCCCGGATAGCCGACGGATATCACTTCATATTTCCAATCCCGCGTGCGCTCCTTAACCCCCGCAACCATCGCCTTGGCAGTCATGGCGGGCCCGGATGGGAATTTTATTGGTTCCTTCTGCCCGGTGGCCAGGATCTTTACGTTGGTCCCACCGATATCAATCACCAGCACATTCATAATCGAGCTTCCAAGACGCACCGGTGAGGATAACCGCGGCGAAGTCGGCTCGCGGTTGGCTGCGAAAGTTCGTTCATCACGAAACAGTCCGTGTTGGCAACTGTCCGCTGTCGTCCACGACCAGCCCCTCGCGTTTCAGCATCGCCGCATAAGTCGCGTACTTATAGAGATCGCCCAGTGTTGGATAGTTGAAACAGGTGCGGTTGAACAGGTCGGCGCCGGCCTCGGCCATCATCGCGATCAGACCGAGATGAACAAGTTCGGTCGCCTGTTCGCCAACGACGTGGACGCCGAGCAGTCGCATGTCGTCCTGCCGAAAGATCAGTTTCAACAGACCGCTTTCATCGCCGATAATCTGGCCGCGCGCATTATCGGCATAACGCGCCCGACCGACCACGTAGCCGATGCCCTTCTTCTTCAACGACTCTTCGGTTTCACCAGCCATGCTCGCCTCCGGAATCGTATAAATGCCGGTCGGCAGAATCGGTGCGACCACGTCTTTGAAATCGAACCCGAAGGCAACACAGATGCCCATGCGGGCCTGTTCCATACCCGTCGCGGCGAGCGCAGGCGGACCGACGACGTCACCGGCGGCAAAGATATGCGGAACCTCGGAACGACAGACCGCGTCTACTTTGATCAATCCGCGTTTACCAGGGGTGAGACCCGCCGCGGCAAGATTCAGATCGGTCGTATTGCTCTGGCGTCCGGCGGCGACCAGCACGTCGTCCACTGCGATGGTCGCGCCGGACGTGAGCGTCAGCGTTATTTTCCCGTTCGCCGGCGCACCGCACCGCACCACTTTTTCTTTCCAGATAAAGTTCACGCCGTCCGCTTTCATTGCTTGTTCGATTGACTGGGAGATTTCGCGATCGAGGAATGAGAGGAGCGAATCGCGTCCGTCGATCAGATGCACTTCGACGCCGAGAGCGTTGAAAGTACCGGCATATTCCGCACCGACCACGCCCGCCCCCACAACCGCGAGAGTTTTTGGGAGCACGCCGATCTCGAGAATTTCGTCGGAGTCATGCACGCGCGGATGCTCGAATGGGAACTCCGGGGGACGCACCGGCGATGACCCGGTGGCGATAAGAATTTTCTCGCTGCGCAGCAACGTATCTGGCGCGACGCGAATGGTGTGGGGATCGACAAAGCTCGCCGCACCATGAAACGTCTCGACGTTGAAGCTTCGCATTTGCTCTTCCCTGCGCCGGCGTTCGTGCACCGCGACGTTGTCCTTGTGGCTCATGAAATCCCTGATGGTCGCCTCTCGTCGAAGCGAAAGATCGACGCCAAAGAGCTTGCGCGAACGCATGCCCGAAAGGGCCAGCGCGGTTTCGCGCAAGGTCTTGCTCGGGATCGTGCCCGTGTTGATCCCGGCGCCACCGACATCGTGGAGTCTTTCGACCAGTGCGACGCGCTTGCCAAAGATCCCCGCGGTATTCGCTCCGCTAATGCCAGCCGGTCCGCCGCCGATCACTACCACGTCGAAATCCTTAGTCATCGACGAACTCATTTTCTTTAGCTTATAGGCCCATAGTTCCATATCAATGGTTTTGCGATGCGGAGAAGGTGGGTATTAAGTTCAGCCGGCCAGGAAATTCCTCGAGGACGCCAGTTCCAAGCGTGGTCGTTAGGCGAATTCGCTCGTTTGAAACATAACATTTTGAAACTGACGACATGACCACGACGGCCGAGCAGCAATGCATGGAAGCCGACGCCGCCAGGCAACGAGAAGCAACGCCGGGTAGCAGCGCGTACGCGGGGAGCAAAGCGCTTGATAGAAAGAACTCGTAGGGCGTCGCCAGCTTGTCTTAGGCCTAGTTGAAGGGAGAACAGAGCGATCGCGGAAACAGCGGCGAGCACTGCCTAGAGGTCGGTCATATGGACCTTCGCGTGGCCTTATTTCAAGAGTGTGATTTTTCCCGTGTGCAAGTCATAAATCCCTCCAACAATCTTGATCTTGCCAGATGATTCCAGTTCCGCCAGGATCGGACTGTCTTTGCGAATGTCAGCCATTGTTTGTCGCACGTTTTGTTCGACCACCTTTTCAACAAACTCATTGTTTTTAGAGGTGCGCTCCTCAGGTTTGAACCCTTGTACAGCATCCACGGCCGGCCTGATTTTGGCGAGCAAGGCTGTGAGGTTTCCAAGCTTCGCTCCGTCGCAGGCACCCTTCACCGCACCGCACGCACTATGGCCCAGCACAAAGACAAGCTTGGCGCCGGCGAGTTTGGTCGCGAACTCCATGGAACCGATCTGGTCCTCGTCTTCTATATTCCCCGCCACCCGACCGACAAAGATGTCTCCAATTCGTTGATCAAAGACCAGCTCGACTGGAACCCTGGAATCAACGCAAGACAACACAACGGCTTTCGGATACTGGCCCTCAGCGGAGTTTGCTATCCGTTTCTTGATCTCGAGGTCGCCAATTTTGCCGGCTACGAAGCGGCCGTTGCCCTCCATGAGATCGGCAAGGACCTTGTCCGGCGTAAGCGCCGATTGTTCTTCCTTCGTTACTTGTGCATTCGCCAAGCCTTCAAGGGCGAGAATGAATGCTGTCACTATTCGAAGCTTCTGGTTCATCGTTTTCATTGGTTTTTGATCGTCATTTTCTCTCCGGGTTTACGTTTCAGTTTGCTGCGTTGAAATCATTTCTGGAGATCTTGGCCAAAGGCCTTTGAGGTTGTGTGCCGGGCATAACCGATCAGGAGACGATGTCCATCGTGGTTCGTGGAGCGGCGTTAGGATCTTCATCGGAACAGCAGGAAGCAAAGGAATGCGATGATTGTGGGCGCGAGCGCTCCCAAAATCAAACCTATCGCACCCACGCCATCCTCGAAATGCTTGTTCAGAATTGACTGCCCGGCTGGATTCGGCGCGTTGGCAATCACGGTCAGCCCGCCACCCGCGACCGCGCCCGCGACGGCGGCATATTTCATTCCGGCGGTGAAAGTAGGCACCAGCGTGCAGAGGTAGGTGATGGCGGCGTTGTCATTGAGCGCGGTCAGCGCCATAGCACCGAACATGAGCGGCACCTCGCCAAGCTTTCCGAGCACCGGAGCGATCCACCATTGTTGCAGTCCACCGTGGATCACGAGCCCGGCCAGGAAGAAACCGACGAGAATCGGGGGGCGCAGTGTGAAGTTGTCTTGGAAATCCTCGGTGATCTCGACGAAGGCCAGAAAGAACAGCATTCCAAGAACCAAAAAGGGCGGGTTGTGCGCGTGAACGATCGTGAAAATGAGGAACCCGAGGTGACCGATGGTGACCCAAAGGGGAATCGGTGACTTATCCGTTTCCTCACCGAGAGCCGCGGCGTGCCTCTCCGTGAGACTCGTTAGTTCCTTTCGGAAGTAACAAAAATAGGCGGCTCCAGAAAGAGATATGGCGAGGGCCGCCTTCCAGCCAAAGTTTTTCAGCATGAACATTGTGTCCCATCCCCACGCCTGCACCACCATTAGCACCGGCGGCGCCGCGAAATGCGTCAGAGTTCCGCCGATAGAAATGTTCACAAACAAGAGTCCAAGCGTTGCGTAGGCGAGAGCGCGACTCGGCTTGAGCGCGTAGAATTTTCGCGAGAGCAACAGGGCACAGATGGTCATCGCGGCCGGTTCGGTGATGAACGATCCGAGCAGAGGTCCCGCCGTTAGGATGGCCAGCCACCAAGCCACGGGCGTCTCGCCGCCGAGTCGCGCCAACCATCGCAGTGCTTGTTCGGCCACTTGCAGAATCGGACGCGTGGCGGCGATCGCCATGACGACGATCACGAACACAGGCTCGACAAAGTTAATGTGATGGCTGACGTAATTGATCATCGTCGAACGGCCCACGAACGCGTTCATTAGAAAGAGTAGCGGGATGATCCAGATACCGAACACCGCTTCGACCTCGCCCAGAAAATGAAACATCCGGGCGGAGCCGCTAACCCGACGCACTCCCTGGGTTTGTCCTGACGCGGCGGCCAGTCGAAATTTCTCCTGGTGGCGATGCTCCAGAACATGGGCGATGTGCCGCAACCGCTGCGTCAGGAAGGTATGGATGATCGCCCCGAAGAACAGGAACGTGGCCCAGAGATTGAAGGGTTGCTTTTCGACCCGGTTGCGAAGGACCTCCCACAAATTCGTTAGTTGGGCGTCGTTATAGCTTTCGAGCGGTGGAGGAAACGCCGCGCTGGCCTGACCCGAGCCCGGTGCCGCCGCGATCGCAACTGCCCCCAGTACCGAAAACAGGACGAACGCACCCAGGACCAATGCCCGTCGCTTCCAACGGCGTCGCTTCAGGATGATGCGGTAGTGATTCATGCCTTAAAGCTCACAGTGTCGCGAGTCACGTAGCTCGCGACGGAATGCGGAATAGGATCGCGTAGAACACCGGTAGGACGACCATGGTCAGGACGGTCGCGCACATGAGACCGAAAATGATGGTCACCGCCATCGAGACGAAGAAGGCATCGACGATGAGGGGCAACATGCCCAGAGCAGTGGTCGAGGCGGCCATCGCCACCGGCATCAAGCGGTTCGTCCCTGAATTGAGCAGCGCCGTGAATGGCTCGTTGCCTGCAGCCGTCTGCACGTTGATTTCATCGACCAACACAATCGCGTTCTTGATCAACATGCCGATCAGGCTGAGCAAGCCGAGCAAAGCCATGAAACCGAACGGCTGCCTTGTGACGAGCAGCCCCAGAGTGACGCCGATCAGGGCGAGCGGCACGCAAAGCCAGATCACAAGCGGTTGCCGCAGATTGTTAAACAGAGCGATCGTCGTCAGCACCATCAGAACCAGAAACACCGGCAACTTCGACGCGAGCGCGCCCTTGGCCCGGTTGGAGTCCTCGTATTCGCCTCCCCATTGGAGCTGGTAGTCAGCAGGGCGTCGGATCGCCTCGATCTTTGGCCGCAACCGGTTGAACAACTTGCTGGCCACTCCTTCGACGGGATCGGTCAGGATGGTCAATGTTCGTTTCCGATCCCGCCGGTAGATGATCTCGTCCTCGAAGACCGTCTCAACTCGTTGTATCACCTGGGATAGGGGAATGTATTTATTGGCTGCAGGACTCCAAATTTGCAGGCTCATCAAGCGACCTGCGTCTGCGCCCTCGCTGGCAGAGTCTCGCGCGACAATCGGCAGCAACAGATCGCCTTCGCGAAATACCCCGACGCTTTGGCCTTCGAACGCCTCGCGCAAGGCGTAGGCGACGTCGCGGCGTTGGATTCCGGCGCGACTGGCCGCTTCCTCGGAAATCACAGGACGAAAAACTTTTACCTGATTGCGCCAGTCATTCTTAATCGCACGCGAATTTGGATCCTCTGCAATGATGGCCATAGCTTGGTCCCCGAGTTGACGCAGCACTTTTGGATCATCCCCAATGAAACGTACACGGATCTTTCCGTTCGATCCGGGTCCTAGCTCAAATTTGAAGGCGTAGGAAAGCACGTCCGGGTAGGCTGCGGCCCAATCGCGATCCACTTCCCGTACGAGGCGATCTATGACTCCCGCGTTTTCGACATCGACCACGAACTGCGCGTAGGCAGGGTTCTGTTTCTCCGGCATGTAGGTCAGCAAAAAGCGTAGACCGCCCTTGCCGACCAGAGACGAGACGTGCGTCACGCCGTGACGCTGGAGGAGGTCTTTCTCCATCTGCTCCACCCGCTTCAAAGTCTCGTCGATGTGCGTCCCTTGCTGTAACCAAATGTCGATCATGAACTGCGGCCGCGTGGAAGGTGGAAAGAAACTCTGCTCGACGAATCGAAAGCCGAACAGGGCCAGGAAGAATGCCCCGGCCACCACCGTTACCGTCGCCCAGCGGAACCGAATGCAAATTCGGAGGAACGCTCGGTAGACCCGGTAGAAAGGCGTGTCGAAAGGGTCTTGGTTTGCGTCGGTCTTCCTGCTGAACTTGAGCATCCATACTCCGAGGAGCGGAGTAAGAGTCACCGCCGTTACCCAACTGAGAAACAGCGAAACGAGGATCACCTGGAATAAGGAACGGCAGAACTCGCCTGTGCTGTCTTGGGATGTCCCGATGGCTGCGAAAGCCAACACTGCGATCGCCGTGGCGCCGAGCAACGGGACCGCCGATTGTCGCACCACTCTTATCGCGGCCTGTTGCGCCGATTCGCCGCGTTTCAGCCCAATCAGTATTCCGTCAACAACGACGATCGCGTTATCCACCAGCATGCCGAGGGCAATGATCAGGGCGCCGAGTGAGATGCGCTCGAGAGCGACGCCCATCTGAATGAGAAAGGTGAAGCTGCCTATAATAGTAACCAGCAACACCGCGCCGATGATCGCACTACTGCGAAGCCCCATGAAAAATACGAGAACGACGATCACGATGGCAACTGCCTGCAACAGGCTGCTCGTAAAACCTTTGATCGCCTTGGTGACGGCCTCCGATTGCATCGAGACGATGCCGAACTCGACGCCCACGGGCAAGTGCGGAGCCAATTCCTTCATTTTCTCGCGCAAAGCGTTTCCCATCGTGACCACATTCCCGCCGGAAACCGTTGAAATCCCCAGCGCAATCGCCGACTGGCCGTCGTAGCGAATTGCCTCCGTGCGTGGATCGACATAACCCCGGCGAATATTGGCGACTTCCCTGAGATAGAACTGCTTGTCGCCGGCCCGGATGAGAAGATTCTCGAAATCTCTGAGTGTAGAGAACTCGCCCGTTGGACTAAGCGCGATAAATTCCTGGCCGACCCGAACGTGGCCGCTGTCCCAAACAACATTGCGCTGTTTTAACTCGTCGTAGATAGCTGTGGTGGGAATGCCGAGTTGCGTCAGCCGATCCTGGCGTAGTTCAACATAGATGGCTTCGCGCTGTTCACCGAACGCGCTGATCTTGGCGACGTCCTTTACCAGAAGGAGCTCTTTTCGCAACAGGTCAGCGATCCGTTTCAGTTCCGCATAGGAGAAGTCCTTCCCGTAGATAACGAAGAAGACGCCGTAGACATCGCCGTAGTCATCCACCACGATCGAGGGGCCGGACCCGGGCGGCAGTTTGCCTTGAACATCATTAACCTTCCGCCTCAGCTCGTCCCACACCTGCGGCAAGGTAGTTTTGTCGTAATTGTCCTTCGCGCTAACGGTCACTGTGGACAGGCCCCGATCCGATTTCGATTCCAGCTTGTCGACTTGCCCGAGTTCCTGGGCCGCCTTTTCGATCCTGTCGGTGACTTCCTCCTCCACCTCAAGTGCGGACGCGCCTGGGTAAGGCGTGATGACCAATGCATCTTTGATCGTGAACTCGGGATCCTCCAGTCGGCTCATTCGCTCGTAAGACACCAACCCCGCTGCGAACAGGGCGATCGTCAGGACCGCCGTGACTGTGCGTTGCTTGAGGCAGGTTTCCGCGATGTTCACGGTTGTCCGGGATCGTTGCCTTGCCAGCGACGGACTTTCATTCCCGGCTGGAGCCGTGGAACTCCGGAGATCACAATTTCGTCGGCAGCCGCGAGTTCGCCAGATACTTCGACCATCGGACCGCTCGCCTGACCAATTGTGACGGGCACCTTAGAAACCGTCATGGTTCCAGGATCCAACCGCCAGACGAAGGCTTTGCCATCGGGCTCGCTGGCGATCGCATTCGAGGGCACATGGAACGCGCCTGCGGCGCCGGCCGCGTCGGGCTGCACCTGAGCGATGACTTTGGCGGTCATTCCAGGGAGAATCGTCAAGTCGTGCGGGGGAGCGAACACCACTTTCGCTTCGTACGTCCGCGTGGCGGGATCAGCCTTCTGCGACGCCTCGGTGATGCGGGCGGGGAACCGCCGACCGGGAACGGCGGTCAATTCGATCATCGGTTTCGCCCGCTCGGTGATCTCTTCGAGCGTGCGATTGGGACGTGAGGAAGCCACGAGGGATTCCGGGATGTTGACGGCGACCTCGATCTCGACCGTGTCCTGAAGCACCAGCACTTCCTGCTTGGCAGCGACATTCTCAAACTGTTTCAAGAATACCTTCGCGACAACGCCATCAAAGTCCGCCTTCAACATGGTATCGTCCAGGGCCTTCTGTGCCTGGGCCAGATCCGCAACCGCCACCTCATATTCGCGCTTCGCCTCTTCGAAAGACTGCTTCGACACAGCATTCTGTCGAGACAGTATATCCGCCCGCTCCATCTTGGGCTTTGCCGCGTCCCGCCGGGCCACCGCCGCGTCGAGCTTGGCCTTCAGATCGCGAGGGTCAAGTCGCGCCAGCACCTGCCCGTCTTTGACGACGTCTCCTTCCTTGACAAGAATTTCGGAGATGCGTCCGCTCACTTCGAATGCGAGCACGGCTTGCTTGATCGCTCGGGTTTCGCCCGGCAGCTCCATGATTCTCCTTCCCGCCGCCTGACCCAGCGTGAACACCTTCACCGGGCGCACGATCTCCTTTGATTCTTCATCCCGCTTCTTCCCGCACCCGGTCGCGACCAACAAGGCGATCGCGGCCACAGCAACAGCCGCCAGCGCGAAAGTGACAGTGGATTTCCGTTGAAGCGTACCTTTCATGCCGATCAGGTGAATAAAACGATGGTATGGCGAGGCCGGTCCAAAACAAAGGCTAAAGATCGTGACCTTGTCCCGACTGTCTCGCGTCATGGGTTCATCAAGTGATCATAGAAGATCCCCGCGGTATTCGCTCCGCTAATGCCAGCCGGTCCGCCGCCGATCACTACTACGTCGAAGTCTTCAGTCATAGACACGTGCCATCGCGGCGAGTAACAACTGAAGTCATCGCCTTCAGGCTATGGGCGTAAATGCCCTCAGCGCTCACTCGGCGAGCCACGCGCGCGCCTCGGATTCGGCTGTTTCGGGAAAAAACTTCACCGGTCCTTTGCGAAGACCCGCGCCCGTGAAGGCCAGAACTTGTGCTTCCCACCGCGGATTGCCGACGACGGCAATTCTGTCAAAGTCGTTGCGGTGGCTGAAGAAAAAGTCTGTATCGCCCCACGCCTCGCTACGTTCCCAACCGGTGAAGTTTTCCAGTAGCACGAGAAGTTTGACGGTTCCGGCGCGGGTGATTATTTCCACGAACTGGGATTGCGCGGCATCGAGTTCGGATTTTTTCAGTTCACCACCGACGCGAAGGACGCAAAGGCGATCATCATGTTGTTCGAGATTGGCACTCATAGATGTATTGGGGTACTTGGCAATGACAAACCTGGGTGGGAGATTTGTATGATGTTTAGGTTATGCTCCGGCTGAGCTGGTGGAATTTTTTGCGAGGCGTGTCCGGCTCTCTTCTCTCCTATTACCGGTGGGGTCATTGCGGAAGCATCATTGTGCGCGCGACGGCGACCGCGAACACCGCCATGGCAAAACAGAGCGCGGCCATCCGCACGCGGCGTTGTTCAAACTTTCCTGCGGTGTTGGCAAAGAAAAGCACAGTGGCAAAGAGCACGGTGTTCGCGAGGTACTGGCCGGAAACATTGCCGGCCGCACGCGCCTCCTGCACCTTGCTCGCTGCATTCCTTGTAGCTTCGGCCGCCTCGCGAGTCCCTCGCATCTCGTAAAGATTTGGCACAAACGGGTGAGGGTCTGCATGCGGATTCTCAAACGGCTTTTGCGCCATCCATGCGTCGTACGCCTTCCGCACATCGGGCGGGAAACGTTCGGCGTAAAAGTTCCTTAGTTTTTCGTCTCCCGAGTGTTGTGCCGCGAGCAGTTGCATGAACATGGCAGTGTGAATAGTCGCAGCCTGCATTCCTTGCAGCACCAGCACGCCCGCGCGGCGTTCCAACGAATTGTATTCGTTCATCAGCCGATTGCTTCGGCGCGTCCATGCCGCTGATTGATACGAACACCATGCCGTGCCGATGGTCGTTAGGGCCATCAACAAGGCTACGACCGGCTCTACCCATCCTTTCCTTTGTGGCTCGAGATCCCGCACAAGCTGTAGATCAGAAGATTTCTCCATAAGCAGTCGGTGTAGGAAGGGCAGCCATTCAGTAAGCGGGTTAGGCCTCAATTAGTGGCGGCTCATATGCGTTTTGCATATCGGACTAAGGTCCCATGCACTTAATAGGGCGGAAATTGCGGCGCCAAGCGTGCCCCCAACGCGGTTCCCGCCAAACGTGGCCGTCCTAATTTCCGTGTCTGCGAGGGCTCGAGGTCGTTTACGATGACCGCAGAGATCATTGCACAGAGCGGATATTGAAGTCGCAACAACTGTGCGAACGTGACCGCCGGCGCCGCTGTCAGCGCGGCTCGGAGGGAAACCTGAAAGGCGGCTGTATAGGTCGAATGAATCATTGGTAATTGGGCGGCGTCAGACGCATGACCGATGTGGTCCTCCAATCGAAGGAGATGGCCAAAAGCCCCAGGCTCAGTCGTTCGCATGGGCCTTCAGAATTCGTAGCACATCCGCAATGGCCTTTGGATCCTGATGCGCACCATGACCGGATGGGACGATGTACTCGGTCTGGGCGCCGTCCATGTGCGAACTCCAATACGGAACGACGCCATCGCTGGAATTTGGAGAATCGCCCCGGCGCGATCACCAATGATGGTATCGTAGGGCACGCCGGGCGTGATCGGGATGGTGTTGATCACATTCACAAAACGGCTCTTCGGCGACAGGGTGTCGACGCTATTCGCCTCACGTTTCGGTTTTAGTTCGTTCTCTTCAATGTTCGCCACACGAAGCATTTCCTGGCTGGCCTCACTGCTCACCGAGTGTTCGCGAATAAAAATATTAGCGATACTTCCGATCAAGCCGGTCGCAAGATTGCTCCCACGCAGCGGCGCAGCGATAAAGATCACGCGCCCAATCTCCGGGCGATGCCGAAAGAACAGCTCTTGCCGGAAGTATTCGCGGGTGTGGGGCGACAGCGGTACTTGATCTGGTGGCTTGCCGAAAATTTTCATCCAAAGTCGATCTCCGCTATCGGTGAGCAGCAGCCGGCTGATGCAACCACCCATGCTGTGTCCAACGAGAACCATCGGTTTGCGCCCCGGAAACCGTTTTTCGACCGCATCGAGTTCGTTGCGCAGAATGGCGGCGGAGTACGGATACGGATAACCGCTCGGGTAGCTGTAGAACCAGAACTGGTAATGCTTTCGTATCACCGGATCGCCGCGGAGTTTGTTGATCATCGGTGTCCAGGTCGCTTGCGAATCCATCAGCCCGTGAATAACGAGCACGATTGTCTTGTTCGGGTTGTACGGCTGAAGCCGCTCGATCGCGGCGGTGTGCGCATATTTCTCCGGGTTCAGGACGCGCGAGAGTTCGTGCCTTTTCGGATCAGTACTTTCGAGCATGACCGCCAGAGGCACGGTGAAATCCGCCGCCAGTGGAAACGTCCGGCCCTCGAACGTGACGGTTTCCTTGTCCAGCGGATCTTCAAACGCGAGGATGCAGCGCCGCTCCTTAAAATGCGCAACCACGGTAACGCTGTAGAAAATGCGCGACGGCGCGAAACTCTCGCGGGCGCCTTTGTTGTGCTCGCGTTCTACGGCAACGGTCGGCGCGCCGATGCCTTCGCGGGTGGTGCGCTCGGTAACGTATTTGCCGTGGACATCGAATTGATCCGCGGGCGTAAAGTCGTAGAGCGCGGGATTCGACTCCGGGCGCGGGTCAGGCTTGTAGGTAAGCATGAAGTTACCCTGTTCGCCCGGCACCGTGAGTGACTTCGTCCACGGGTCGAGCTTTGCTTTTCCAATGATCTCGAAGGCGCGACTGATCGCAAAATTGTAATCGCGCCGGGCAGCTGCATTCGCCGGGCTGCGCCGAAGTTCACGCGACGCGATTTCGATCGCGGTAAGGCAATCGCCAAGTGCGACGAGCGGTTCGGCGCGTTCTTCGTGCACGGCCTTGGTGATTGTTTGTTCCGCGGCTGCCAGCAGGCCGGTCCCGGGCGGCCCGGCCAGGCATGGCTGCTTTTTCGAAACCTCCGCATACTGTTGCGCACAGGCAGAAAGTAAGGATGCGATAACAAGCACGGAACTCGCGACGGCCAAGCGCTGCCTTTGCTGGAGTTTGAAAAACCAACTCATCGTTTATCTGGCCACGATCCCACGGGTGCGCTTCGGTCGTTTTCGCCCGGGCCGCATGTGCGCAGAAATTACGTTAGCCCTCGAGGATCGCGGAATCACCGCGGCCCAGGACGACCGGTCGATCGGCGGCTCCTTGATAGACGCGGACGCGTCCGACATGGGGCGCGCCCAGAGCGGCGAAGTCTCCCTGGTTGCCTTGACCTCTTCGTAAATGCGGCTGAACTCTTCGGCATCCAGCCAGACGCCACCGCATTTGGGACATTGGTCAATCTCGACCTTCTCCAAATCTGAAAACCATTTGCGATCGAGCACCTGTTCGGGGCAGCGCGGGCACAAGCGCGGCTCGGTGATCTGCACGTTGCTGCGCGGGATGCGCCAGATCGTATGCAGCGTCGTGGCGGCTGCGGCGGTGGCGCTGATGCGCTCCAGCTCTGCGGCATCAAACCAAATGCCACCACACCCGCCGTAACAAAGTTCGAGGGTCATATTGCCCGCTTTTTTCTCAAACAGCGGATTCTTGCAAGCGGGACATTTCATCGGTGCGTGATGATTTGGTCTGGGTTGCAGGTTTGACGATTCGAAATCCGGCCTCGGGATGAAGCGCGCGGCTTTAGCGTCCTTCGACGATCTGCTTCAAAATCCCCAGCCCCTTCGGCTGCATCGGGCCCATGCCAGTTCCTGGCACGAACCACATGCCCTTCTCCTTGGCGTGGCAGTAGATGATTTGAACGCGGTCGTGCGTCGTCGCGTGATGGAACGTGGCGCCCGCGTTCTCGGTGATGAAGCCGAAGAACTTTTCCCTCCACGGGTTATCCATAAGCGGGAAGAGTTGTTCGCCGAGCCCCTTCAGCTCCTCGGCGCTGATGGTGCGAATGGATTTCGCGATCGCTTTGCGCCGGGCTTCCGTGATTTCCTCCATGTTGATGGTTTCGAATGGCATGATGCTGGGTTGGTTTGATAGTTTCGCTGATCAATAGGGCGTGGATGAAAGTACACCGTCGAAAAAGATAAGCACGACGAAAATGGCGATGAGGAGCATAACTCAGAAACTCACGCCGACAGAAAAGACCCACGTCGGTTTATCCCGATCCAGATTGAATACGTAGGTCGTGAAATCTATTTTCTTGTAGGAGAAACCCACGAGCAATCCACGCTGGATATCGACGTCAGTCTGGTAGGCTCGCGTTCGCTGGCCCACCAGACCAAATCGAAACCAATCCACGGGAGAGACGCTCAACTCAGACCAGGTGTAGAAGAAGCTTCCCTCTGAATTGCCCGTGTCGAAGACGAACTCGCCTTCGCTGAAAAGCTCGAACTTCCAATAAGTAAGCGACAACTTGTAGCCCGGCGCGATGCCGGTCGTATTGCCAAACACGCCGCCCAGCATCGGCGTGAATTCCCACTCCAAT
>DATMPQ010000350.1:0-5772 GCA_035567015.1 Chthoniobacterales bacterium
CATCAACGTCCGCGGCGTATTCCTCGCGACGCAGGCGGCACTGAAGCATATGAAGAGCGGCAGTCGCATCATTATGATTGGTTCGTCCGTGGGTGAGCGTGTCCTGGTGCCCGGCCTTGTGGCCTACGCGGCCACGAAGGGAGCCGTAAAAATATTTACTCAGGCGCTCTCCAGAGAAGTCGCGAACCGGAACATCACGGTCAACAACGTGCAGCCGGGTCCGATCGACACGGAGTTGAATCCCGCCACGAGCGAGTGGGCGGTGCCGCAGAAGGCCGCTACGGCGCTCGACCGCTTCGGGCACGTTGATGAGGTCGCTGCAATGGTCGCGTTTGTCGCCGGTCCGGAATCTTCCTACATCACTGGGGCGAATCTTACCGTGGATGGCGGAATGAATGCCTGAAGAAAAGGAGAAATGATATGCGTGCAATGCGAGCCGAAACATTTAGTGGTTATCAAGGGCTGAAGCTTATCGAACTTCCAAAACCGGCGGTTACAAAGGGGAAATTACTGGTGCGAATCACCGCGGCCGGCGTCACGCCGCTGGACCATACGATTCTCTCCGGAAAATTTCACGGCTCGAATGCGCCGTTAGTCCTGGGCAATGAAGGAGCGGGCGTGGTGGAGGAGGGAGGCGGAACGGACTTTCCCGTCGGCTCACGCGTCATGTTCTTCGGCACCTATGGCGCTTTTGAGGATGGAACCTATAGTGAGTGGGTTGCCGTTCGGAAGGAAGACCTTTGCCTGATTCCTGGCAATGTCGACGACGTGAGTGCCGCAGGTATTCCGGTCGCGTACCTCACCGCGCAGGTGGCTCTTACTCTGGCTGGTTTTCGGGCAGGCAAAACTGTTCTGGCACCAGCGATCGGAGGATCGATCGGCAATGCAGTGACGCAATTGGCGCGTGCCTTGGGCGCAAAACACGCCATGTCAAGTACGACCAATCATGCGAAAGCCGAGCAGGCGAAGGCGCTCGGATTCAATGAAGTCATCGATACGTCCTTGGAGAAGTTGGGTGACGGCGTCCGTCGCATTACGAGCGGTTACGGCGCAGACATTGTTATCGACGGGATCGGTGGTGAAGTCTTGAGCGAGGCGCTCGGAGTACTCGCGTTGGGAGGAAGCCTCACAACACTGGGGTATTCCGCAAGCCGCAAGACAACCATTGACGTGACAAATCTCATCGTACCACAGGCCAGCATCCGTGGTCTCAACATGTTCGCGCAGCCGAAGGCGAGCATCAGGACGGCCTGGAAAGTTATTGTCTCTCTACTTAAATCCGGCGCGATCAAACCGATCGTGGCTAAGACCTTTCCGCTGGTAGAAGCAGCAGCTGCTCTGCGTTACTTGGTTGAAGACCGTCCCTTCGGCAGGGTCGTCTTAACAATCTGAACAACGTACGATCACAAGATAAGCTCCGAGCAGAAAAGGAACGAAAAATGAAAGAAAAACAGATTAAGCTTCCGGGTCCGGATCACCCGATTTCTATCCAGCGGAATCCAGCTCGCGTCGTAGTATCGGCCGCAGGCCGGGTAGTGGCCGATACGGGTAATGCCCTGACGCTTCGGGAAGCGGACTATCCGGCAGTTCAATACATTCCACGTGAGGACGTGGATTTTTCGCAGTTGGAACGGACAGAACACACGACCTACTGTCCTTATAAAGGCGACTGCAGTTACTACAACATTCCTGCTGGAGGAAAGAAGTCCGTCAATGCGGTGTGGTCGTACGAAGATCCGTTTCCTGCTGTTGCGCAGATCAGGGGGCATGTCGCGTTCTATCGTGACCGAGTCGATGAGATAGCAGAGCAAGTTCCAACTACTCGTGAATCGTTAAAGAGCGCCTAGTCTAAGGAGATACCATTATGGCTAGTCTTACCAACAAAACGGCGCTTGTTACGGGAGCCTCTCGCGGAATCGGTCGCGCGACGGCATCCGTGCTTGCTGATGCCGGCGCATATGTCCTGGTTCACTATGGCCGTTCTGCGCAGGATGCGGAATCTCTCGTAGCCGACATCCGCTCAAAAGGCGGACGCGCGGATGCGGTCAGGGCGGACTTGAGAACTCCAGACGGAGCAACATTGCTGGCGAGGGAAGTTCGCCAGATCGTCGGCGAGCGATTGGATGCACTCGTGTCCAACGCTGGTATTTCCAAGGCTGCAACTATCAAGGATCATACAGTAGAGGATTTTGACAATCTCTTTGCAACAAATGTCCGAGGCCCGTTTTTTCTAGTGCAGCAACTCCTCCCTCTCCTCGGTGAAGGCTCCAGCATCATCGTGATCTCTTCGATCGGGGCCCACGCCGTAGTTGGGAAGCCTGGCTTAGACAACCCTTCGGTCCTTGCCTACTCCGCAACCAAGGGAGCACTAGAGACTCTGGTCAAAAACTGGGCTGCCATTCTTGGGCCGCAGGGCATCCGTGTAAACGCCGTCGCGCCAGGCGTGATTGACACCGACATGTCGAATTTCACGAAGACCGAGGCGGGGCGTCACATAACGCTTGAGATGCAGGCATTGAAGCGAATCGGTAAACCGGAAGATGTTGCAGACGTAATTGCGTTTCTGGCGTCGGATGCAGCGCGCTGGATCACTGGTGCGAGCATTCCGGTAGACGGGGGATCAAAGCTCTGAGAGACGGGATGACTGTGGGCGTTCTTAAGATGAACACTCCAACGCAATAACCACGAAAGGATCAGCAAATTATTATGAGCAAGACAATACAAGAGAAAAACAAAGCGCTGGTGCTCGACGCCTTCGAGACATTGTTTAACAAACGGGACTATGCGGCCGCTGAGAAGTATTGGTTGCCTAACTATATCCAACACAGCGCGCACATTGAGCCGGGTCGCGATGGGCTTTTTAATTTGATCCGTAGCGCACCTGATACGTTGCGTTACGAACATCAGCTCATCGTCGCGGAGGATGACTATGTCATCGCCCACGGACGTTTCTCAGGAATCGGGCGACCGGTTGCCTGGATCGCCGCGGATATTGTCAGGATCGAGAACGGTCGCCTTGCCGAACACTGGGACGTCTTACAAGATGAGGCGACCAAAGCCGAATCGAAGAGCGGCCTGCCGATGTTTGGCGATCACTTCACTGCCTAACTAATTTTTAATCCAACTTAATCGAGGACTTCTATGAAACTCACCGACAACACCATCTTTATCACCGGCGGGGGCACAGGTATTGGCCGTGGCCTCGCCGAATCGCTACACAAGCTCGGCAACAAAGTAATCATCTCCGGCCGTCGCAAAGAACATCTCAACGCGACTACCAAGGCGAATCCGGGAATGGAATCCGTCGAGCTGGATATTTCGGATCCCTCGAATATCGCCACGGTTGCGAAGAAGCTGATCGCGGATTATCCGGCGCTTAATGTGTTAATCAACAATGCCGGGATCATGCTGATCGACGACGCCTCGGGAAAGATCGATGATCAACTTCTAACATCAACGGTCACGACGAATTTGCTGGGACCGATCCGGTTAACTTCCGCCTTGATTGAACATCTAAAGAAGCAACCGAAGGCTGCTGTCATCTATAACACTTCTGCGCTCGCCTTTGTTCCACTGGCGTTAACGGCGATCTACTCGGCCACCAAGGCGGCCCTTCATTCGTACGTCCTTTCTCAGCGCTACAAACTCAAGGGTATTTCGGTAAGCGTTCTGGAAATCTCACCGCCGTGGGTTCAAACGGACCTTCTTAATAGTAAAGAGGAGCCGCGGGCCATGCCGCTGAAGGATTTCATCGAAGAGACTATGAAATTACTTGCTACCGATGCGAAAGAGATCGTCGTCCAACAGGCGCAACCCTTTCGAAATAACCCCGGACCAAATGAAAGCGCGCTCGTGACGCAGTTCAACGATTCGATGATCGCCGCTGGGTGAACCTGGCTACGCCGGATCTCAACAAAGAGCAGAAATTTGATCGTTACCCGGACTCAGTTGTCCCTGCTACGGCAAAGGCTACTCGAACCACTTCATCAGAGAGAGGTTTCCACCTCCGGTCGTGACGATAACGAGGTTCATTACGATGAGCGTCGTGTCGTAGCTCCATCCATTTGTTCCTGATTTGCCCCAGAAGCCAGTGTGCCAGACGAAAATCTTCTTCTGGATCGCGCCGAGCATTATCAATATCAAACCGACGGCAGCGAGTTGGGCGAGAACGCCAAAGATCACTCCCAGGCTCCCTGCGACTTCAGCCGCGCCCAGAAAGATCGTGAAGCCTTTGCTCATTCCAATGGCCTTGCTTCGCCCCTCAGGATCCTGGAAGTGTTTCCATCCACTCGTTATGAACACGATCCCAATCATGATGCGCAAAAGAAGAAGCGCGACATCAGTGAAACGAGTCAACTGCGGAAACATTACGCGCTGATTATACCGCCGCCGTGAACCGCGGTATCAAGAGAAAAAATTCGTGCCTGGTAATTAGGCACTCCCTGAAAGCATCACTTACAAACGAAGACGCGGCTGAGCTCCCTATCTCCAAAGAGGGAGCCAGTATCCCCTCATAGGTGGCACCACAAAATCCGCCGGACGCGTCGTGGCCACGATCTGCCAATCGCCGATATCGTCTGGTATGAAAATGAACACGTCTGCGAGCGGCCCTGGCGAAATTCGCTCTTACGTTCAACTTCGGCACGAGATTCATGACGCCCTGCGCCAGCAGCATCCCGAATGGATTGAGCAAAACGGGGATTGCCCTACCTGTGAGTCGTACGAGTCACGCTTCGCAGAACTGCTCGACATTTTTCAATCGAACGAACGTAAGTCGGCGGCCTGATCGAACGCGCCCCATTTGACCGAGTCCGCCCGGGCACCACACATATATAATGAATACGACCACTACCGGTTCCCGCTCCGTGCTTGGTCCCGGGACGCGCGCTCCCGACTTCACGCTGCGAAGCACACCAGACCAATCAGTATCGCTGAGCGAGTTTCGTGGCCGGCCGGTGGTGCTCGCGTTTTATCCGGCCGACTGGAGTCCTGTCTGCGGCGATCAGATGGCGCTCTATAACGAAATCCTGGATGAGTTTCAGGAGTTTCAAGCTGAGCTCCTTGGCATATCGGTCGACGGCGCGTGGTGTCACGGCGCGTTCGCCAGGCAAAACAAGCTGCACTTTCCGCTTCTGTCCGACTTTGAACCGAAAGGAGCGGTCGCGCGCGCTTACGGTGTTTACGACGAAAGAGATGGCACGTGCGAACGCGCTCTATTCGTCGTCAATCCCGACGGAATCATTCACTGGAGTTATGTCTCCCCGATCGGTATCAATCCCGGCGCCAACGGAATTTTGTCGGCACTCGAAGATCTCAAAGTCAAAAGAGGAACGGCCGTCGCGACATAATGATTAAATCGCTGACGTTACCGGATCCGGATCGCGACCATATTGTTGGTTCGGCTGATGGATTAACTAAACTGTTGGAATACGGCGACTATGAGTGCCCGTTCTGCGGCGAGGCCTACGCGATAATCAAAGAGATCCAGCGACGATTAGGAGACGACTTACTTTTTGCCTTCCGCAATTTTCCACTAACCAACATCCATCCGCACTCCGAGCACGCGGCTGAGGCTGCGGAAGCAGCCGGTGCCCAGGGAAATTTCTGGGGGATGCACGATATCCTATTCGAAAATCAGGCGGCGCTTGATGATGAAAATCTCGCAGCGTATGCGGCCGAACTCGGTCTCGATGAGGCACGATTAATTCGAGAAGTCACGGCGAGCGTTTATGCGCCACGGATTCGGGAAGATTTCAAGAGCGGGGTGAGAGG
>DATMPQ010000351.1:0-5989 GCA_035567015.1 Chthoniobacterales bacterium
GGTACCGTGGTTCCGGAGCCAGCAACAGTAGCGTTAGTCACCTGCGGCATGGGAGCACTGCTGATCGCTGTGCGTCGCCGGCGCGGAGCGTAAACAACTGCTCAGCGCGCGACCCTTCCACGCGCAAGCGCAAGGGAGGGGGAGCGTTGTCGAAGCACACCCGGCAAGCGCAAAACTGGCGGGCTGCACGTCGGCGGACAGCGACGAATTTCAGCGCACTTGTCATGCGGATATGTTATGCAAAATGCGCCAGCGATTGACGCGAAGTCGCGTTTTCATAGGCAAAATCAGAAATGGCGACCCTAACGGGATTCGAACCCGTGTTACCGCCGTGAAAGGGCGGTGTCCTAGGCCTCTGGACGATAGGGTCGAGAAAGCCGGCCAATATCAGAAGTCGCCCGACTCTCCGCAAGGCAAATTCCCAAGAGATTGCGACAGAAATTCGCGCCAGCAATCAAAGATCGACAATCAACGCCGCCGTGCGCGAAGTTGCGCCGCGGTGTCCACTCAGCACCATGCGCGCGTTTTGCACGAGCGTTTCGCGCAAACTGGAATCGCGCAAGAGATCGCCAACTGCTCTTTGCAGCTCAGGCGCTGATGTGACTTCAATCGCACCATGTCGCGCAACCAACGAACGCGCCAACATGGCAAAGTTTTCCATGTGCGGACCAAAAATAATGGGCTTGCCCGCAGCGATGGCTTCGACCGGATTTTGCCCGCCGTGCGCAGTCAAACTTTTGCCGACAAAGACTGCATCGGCGACTCCGTACCAGTCGCGAAGTTCTCCAGTGGTGTCGAGAATCATGCAATCTGGCAAGGCGTCCCGAGTTGGAGTTGGCCGGCTGCGCAGCGCAACGCTCAATCCACGCCGTTCGAGTTGCCGCCGAATTTCGCGCCCACGCTCTGCGTGTCGCGGTGCGATGATCAAAAAGATGGACGGAAACTCCTCGCGCCAGCGGAGAAAAGCCTCGGCAAGAATTTCTTCTTCACCGGCATGAGTGCTCCCGCCCAAAATGACGGGCCGATTCCGATCGACTCCCAAGTCGCGCAGTATTCGCTCGGGTAGGGTTGGATCGACATGGATAGCTTCCGGATCGTACTTGACGCTGCCAACGACGTGGACGCGGTCTGGGAGAACGCCAATGGCCGCCCAGCGATCGACATCCTGCGGCTCCGGCACGCAGACCAGATCGAGAAGCCGGAAGGTCGGGGCGACAAAAAATCGAAACCGGCGAAATCTCTTTTCGGATCGGGGGGAGAGACGCGCGTTGACAAGCACGAGCGGGATTCGGCGCGCGTGCGCTTCGGCCGCGAGATTCGGCCAAACTTCCGCTTCGACCAGGACGATCTTCGCCGGTCGAATCGTCGCGAAGGAGCGTCGCATGATCGGCCAGAAATCAAGTGGCGTGTAGAGCACCTCGATCCAACTCGGAGCGCTCTTACGTGCAAACGCGAACCCGGTTGTCGTGGTCGTGGTCAGAACAAAGCGCACATCCGCTCCCAGCGCCCTAATCGCTTCCGCGAGTTTGAGCGCAATCATGACTTCGCCCACGCTGACCGCGTGCAGCCAGGTCGATTTTTGCGCGGAGAGCCGCGCGCGAAGAGCGGTATCGTAAATTCCGAGGCGCTGTCCGAACTTATGCCGGTAATTGCCGCGCCGGAACATCTTCACCAAATAGCCCGGCAAGAAAAACAGCAGACCAAGCGGCCAAAGCAGATTGTAAAGAAAACGAATCATTTCGTGGCCGGCATGATTCGGCGAGCCGATGGTGCATGCCGCAAGAACAAGACTTCGGTCGCGCCATAGGTTTTTGCGCGAATGACATTCCATAATTCCGTGTCGGGAACGCGCTCCGCCGGCCGCTTCTCTAAAACGAAGACGCCGCCCGGCTCGAGCAATTGGGCCAACGCCGCATTCACCAGGAGTCTTTCGGTAAAGCGCTCGCCAGCTTTCGTTTTCTCGTAGGGGGGATCGGCGAAAATGATCCGGAATTTTTCGGCAAGACTGGAACGCCGGAGAAATTCAAAAACGTCCTGCTGACGAACACGGCCGCTCAGTTTTGTTTTCGCCAGATTTTTCTCGATCGCGGCGATCGATTGCCGATCTTCCTCGACAAAGAGAACAGAGGCTGCGCCGCGACTGAGCGCTTCGATCCCAAGCCCGCCGCTTCCGGCGAAAAGATCGAGAATGGGCGCGCCGATCACTTGATCGGCCAAGCTGGAGAAGATCGCTGCTTTCACTCGATCCATCGTCGGCCGGACGCCATGCCGCGGAACGGTCAACTGGATTCCGCCGGCTGAGCCGGCGATCACTCTCATGGCGACGGGACCGGAGCCGGTGGAGCTTCAAGTTGTGTTCCGGCCGGTTTTTTCTTTTTCGGTCGCTCGCTCTTCCCGCCGCCGAGGAAACTGTTAATGACGCCGCCTAGATCCTTGAGATCGCGTCCCACCAGGTTCTCCATCAGATTCGATTTCGGGTGATCAACTGAACCGCCGACCTGAAAATCGACGGCGAAATATCCGGGCTCATTTATCGGCCGGAAATTCTGGCGAATCGCTTTGAAAAGCTGACTGCGGATTTTTTCGTTGATCGCAAGTTGAGATTCGAGTCGCAGTTTGCCGTCGAACGTGACGGTGCCGGACGCCGAGAGCCGAATGTTCGGCGAGCGCAAGATCAACTCATCGATCGTGACCACACCGGGAGTGATGCAATATTTCGCCTCCGCCTGATCGAGATGAAGCTGGGTTAATTCCTCAATCTGCAGAATCTGCCCCAGCGCCACGAGCAGGCTGTATTGCTGCACCTGTCCGTCCCGCAAGAAAATCTCGCCCGCGCCTGTGAGCGCATTGGGATCGGCGGTCTTACCCGCTGCTTCGAAGTTGCCTTCCAGTTTGCCTCGGACGATTCCCCTCGGACCGCCCGCTTCCGTAACAATCCGATCGGCCTCCACGTTGCTAAACTTTACGCTCACAGTGAATGGCGAATCCTCCGCTTGCGGCTGCATGGTGAAATGACCCGCGATTTCACCGCCCCCGGCTTGCGCCGAGATTTGAGAAAGATCCAGTTCCTTCGGGTCGTAATGCAGAGGCGATTGCAGTTGTTCGAGAAAAAAAGAATCGCGCAGCGAAATTTTCTTGACTTGCGCGTCGCCGCGCACCGCCACCCCATTGCGCACAAACGAACGAAATTTCACGCCATCGAAGATCGCGACCACGCGACCGGACCGATCGAGAAAGCGAAAGTTGCCGCCCGCTATATTGACCCGGCGAATTTCCGGGACAAACGACTTGCTTGCGCTCTTGCGCGCCCGCGCCGAAGGACCCGCGCTCTCATCGGAACCAGTGGGCGCGGTCTCCTGCGCCGGCCCCGAGCCTGCCGGCTCAGATATGACGGCTGCTGGCGGCGAAGTCACCGCAGCCGTGGAGGTGTGGCCCGCTGGGGTTCGCTTTCGCTCCTCCGCTTTTTCGGACCAACCTGGCAATCTCCATTTTCCGTCCGCATTTTGCGGCCAGATCACGTTCGGATCGACCAGCGATACCTCCTTGATCACCAAGCGCCGTGAGAAAAGTGACAGGAACTTGATGCGAAGCCGAAAAGTCTTTGCCTCGAGAAAATTCGTTGCGCCGATGGCGGGAACTTCTGGGATGGTGATGCCGCTAAGCTTAAGACCGCCCCACGGTGTCACGCTGACTTGGCGAATGTAAAGCGTCGTGCCGAGGCGTTGGCTAAGTTCCTGCTGAATCTTCGCTTGTGTCCCTTGCGATTGCACATACAAGTTCACGCCGAGCAAAACAATCGCGCCGAGCACGATCACTGCTCCAGAGGCAATCCACCCAATTCGGCGAACCTTTCGCACGGGCAGATGTTACGCAGCCCCAGTTTGAAGAAAAGATCAAAGCCTCGTCCCAATTGTGAGTAATACTGTCGTCATTCTCAACCCAGCCGCGCGAAGTGAGAAAGGGAAGCGTTGGCGCGCACGGGTCGAATCGGTCGCTCGCGGCTCCGTCATATGCGCCACGTCGCGTGCCGGCGAAGCGGAAACGCTCGCCCGACATGCGGCTGAGGAAGGGTTCGAAAAAATTGTCGCGGCTGGCGGCGACGGCACCATCAACGAGGTGGTCAACGGTTTGGCCGGGAGCGATGCTGCGCTCGGCCTCTTGCCCATCGGCACCATGAACGTTTTTGCGACGGAGCTCGGCCTCCCGGCGCACGATCTCGGACTTTGCTGGAATATTATTCAGGGCGAGAACACGCGCCTGGTTGATCTTCCGAGCGCAAACGGGAAACACTTCGTCCAGCTTGCTGGCGTGGGATTGGACGCACAAGTCGTCAAAGAAACCAGCCTGACATTGAAACGCAGTTTCGGCCCGCTCAGCTATCTCATTTCCGCGGCGCAAATTGCTGCGCGGCAACCACCGCGCCTTTTCCTTGAATCGGAAAACAGCTCCATCGACGAAGGATCTTTTGTCCTGGTGGGAAATGGACGGCTCTACGGCGGGCCGTTTCCGTTCTTTAAACAGGCGCTCATCGATGACGGTTTATTTGATGTCATCGTCTTCAAGCAGCTCGGTTATCTCGAGATCATCAAATATCTTCAGGACGTCTTTTTCAGTTCCGAGATTCGTGTCCCCGAGATCGAATACTTCCAAACCCGGCGGTTGCGCGTCACCAGCGACTCCGAAGTTCCCGTGGAGTTAGACGGCGAGCTCGTCGGGAGTTGCCCGGTTGAGTTCCAACTGCGGGAAAGAACGCTCCGCGTTCTCGCGCCCGTTCCACAGTCATGAAAAGGGCGCGCGCACGAGCTTGTGGTCAAGCTTGGCTGGTGTTCGTTGATTGTCGGTTTTAAAGGAATGACAGCGAAAGCCTCAACCAAATCGCTGGAAAAATGAATGAGCCCTTCAGCCTATAAGAAGGCAACGGGAGTCATCTCTCCCACGCTTACGGGGATGCTTCTCGAAGCTTAAAGCAATGAGCGGCATGCTTGCTGTGGATTTTCTCGCCTCTCCCCTTTGGGCCAAAGGGAGAGGATTAAGGTGAGGAGTTCGGGCCCCAAAACTGTCGGTTGCCCCTAGTAAACCCTCACCGCCTCTTCTCCCTTACGAAGGGAGTATCTGTTTAGCGCCGAAGGCGCACGGTTCATAGCAGCCTGGGGCAGCGCCCCAGGAAGTTGTACGTGCGAAGGCTCCAGCGCTGAAAGCGCGATTCATTCCGACGCCTTTTCGGTCCATCATTGGCCCATGCCCCAATCACTCAGTAAAGTCATCCTTCACATCATCTTTAGCACGAAGAATCGCGAGCCCTGGCTCGACTCAGCCATACGGCCCCGGATGCATGCCTATCTGGCGACTATCTGCCGTGACCAGGGTGGCGAAGCCTTGCGCGTGGGCGGTGTTGCCGATCACGTTCACATTGTCACGACGCTGCCGCGAACTCTTTCCCAGGCCCAACTGATCGAAGGGATAAAGAAACCATCCTCGAAATGGATCAAGGCCCTTGAGGCTCGCTATCGCGGCTTTTTCTGGCAGCGCGGGTACGGGGCGTTTTCGGTGAGCCCGAGCCAGCTCGACACTGCGCTCAAATATCTAGAGACGCAGCAGGAGCACCATCGCACTCGCACTTTTCAGGAGGAATACCGTCAGTTGCTGCGCAGACAAGGGGTTGAGTTCGATGAGCGCTATGTGTGGGATTGAGGGCGAACCGGGGTGTTGAGTCGCGCTTTCAGCGCTCGTTCATTCAGAATACGGTCGGAGTCCTGGGGCGATGCCCCAGGCCGGTATCAGGACCGCGCTTTTAGCGCTAAACAGTTACGAAAGGGAGAGGCGACCATTCGGCGTTGGCATCCACCTAATGATATACAGTTGCCGATTTCAGAATCGACAATTCGGCGGCGTTGCGATACTCTCGGACGATGCATCTGTCCGGCCGAAAGTACGCGTCCGACACGCAGCCCTGGACGCAGCGCCAGCGGATAGTTCTATTGACGTTGAT
>DATMPQ010000352.1:0-13121 GCA_035567015.1 Chthoniobacterales bacterium
GTGAACGCCCCGCCCGGCGGAGGCACGTCGAACGCAGAGACGTTTACAATTAATCCGTAGTAACGACTTCCAGCCTGTGCGGTTTGATTTGGAAGGTGTGCGTCAACTGTAAGTCTGCGCTACCACGAAAAATTTCCCGCCGGCATTGCTGTGCGGCGATTTGCCTTACGATTTCCGCCTTAAACGCAGGCACCGGGAGAATTACGACTTAAATAGACCATCGGATTCTTTCAAGCGCATCAAAGCAAGAGCGGAAACCGAAGGCAAGCCGTGAGGTTTCGTCACATTGAGCGAGGGCGGATGAAGCCTAGCAATTTTCCTCTAGGCAGTCCGGAATCGAGAGCAGCGGGCCAGGCAATGCTGAAGCCCAGATTGACGCGGCCTTTTTGAGCCAAAACGAAATCCGCTAGCCAAAATCGGACAACTGCGTCGCGCAGTTACGATGTCTGAACATTTGGCTGGGCATTCATCGGGAAGGGACGCGTAAGTAGGGAAAAAAAGCTTGCCACTTGCATTCGATTATGACAAGAATTGGAAACTATAGATCGTATCTTTTTATGCGAAAAATTATAAGCAGTTTTACGACGATCGGGGCATCCCTCGCTTTAGCTATTCACGCCCAGGCAATTTTTGTAGAAGACATAGGAGTGAGCCCTAGCGAGGTGACCTTTATTAAGGTGACAAATTTTTATACGGGAGGGGCTTGGGCTGGAATAAATAAGCTCCTGATTGATGGAGTGGCCACTAACGGTTTCTGCATTGACCCCTTTCACTTCAGTCGAACCTCCTCGGGATACAGTTTTGTTCCTCTGGCAGACGCTCCAAAAGGGCACCTGATGGGCGCCGCCACAGCTGAGGAAATTAGTAAGCTCTGGGCAATGGCTTATTCCCCGAATATGACCGCGCCAGAGGCTGCAGGGTTACAAATCGCCATTTGGGAGATTGTGGGCGGCGCTAACTTCTCGCTTGTAGGGAGTTCCGTTAAGGGAGCTAACGATTATGGCGCCAGCGTTCTTCTTCAGGATGTGGCTAACTACTCTGGCCACGGTGCCAGGCTAATCGCACTGACAGGACCCGGGCAAGACTATGTCGTTCAGAATCCGAGGGCGGTCCCGGAAAGCGGAACGACATTGAGCTTTTTGGCCATGACGCTGCTGTGTTTGGTTTCTGTTCGCGGCTTTCGGAAAATCTCTCCCAAACCCACCCTCTGAGAAAAATAATGCCGACTTCAATCCCAATGCCCTGTAACCTTGCGGTCGTGATTCAGCGCATTCAGCGGAGGGGCATTTTGTTCGACGCGCCGAAATGCTTCACGCCAAAAAACGAAAAAAATTAGAAATTTTTGATTGTCCTTCCTGTATAGACCCTAGACCCGCGGGCATTGTCCGTTCGCGAGCTAATTGTCCGAAATCGGTCCGAATTCGCTAGCCATTTTGCAAGCAGCCGGTAGAGCAGGCCGGAGAAGTTAGATTCCCGCTTCTTAGCACGCTCCACGTTGGCTTCGGTGAGCGTGACCGTGTATCGCGCTTTCCCGCGAACGCGGTGCGGATTCGCGGCCTATTTGTCCCACTTAACGAGTTCCAAAGTTCCCAAGCTCCCAAGCTCCGCTGACTTCATACGACATATAGATTGTCTACCGTTATTTGCTGGTTTTTCTGATGTTATCAGCAGTCCAAATTGAGCCATTCCCGGTCGGTCGACCAGTGCCGAAAGCGAAGTTGGCGAAATGTCAGTGGCCAGGACGTTGTAGCCAAGATCGACAAGTTGCTTCGTGATGCCGCCAGAGCCGCTACCGAAATCAATGATGTCGCTCTCCGAAGGAAGAAAACGCTGAATCTGCCCGAGTTTTTCTTCACCGTCGGGCACCGGTTTGAGGTCGCGGATGATGCGTGTCATGCCCGCCATGCCATCCCGCCAGCGCGGACTCAAGACGAATAAGATTTGATATTTATGGTGGTCAAGCAGTGTGCCTTTCCCCGACGTTAAGCCAGGTGCTGCGGTTGCTTTGACAACGGAACGCTGTTTCGCTGTGCTGAGGCCCCCGGACCGGTGTAGAACCGGCTCTGAACGCTTCATAAAGAAATGGGAAGACGACGATTCGAGATTGCTAAAACGCACCAGCTGTTCGCGTACGCGGTGATCTTTGTTGTGTTGGCCGTGGCTGCGGTGCCTCATATTGTGCGAAATTGCTTCGCGCCGAACACCGAGGACTTTGGTTATTTTTACCAGGCGGCGCGAGCGATGTGGCACGGCAAGGATATCTATGAGGCTACGAATTGGCGGTATATTTATCCTCCGTTTCTAGCGCTCATTTTCCAGCCGCTAACACTGCTTGGTGAGTATCCTGCAGCTGCCGCCTGGGCCATTCTCAGCGTCTTGCTGATCTTAACTGCTTCCTTGATTGCGGCGGAAGAGATGACTCGCCGTTGGCATTGGGGAAGCGAGCCGACCTGGCCTTCCTTCGCAGCCGTGAGCGCGGCGATGGCCCTCGTGCTTTCCGCGAAAGAAATCTACGCCGATGTACAGCTCGGGCAGACCGATTGCCTCATGCTGCTAGGTTTTGCTTGCGTGCTTCGCTGGATGGGAAGCAAGCCCTGGCTGGCAGGTCTAGCGGTTGGCGCGGCCGCAAACGTTAAGTATCAGAGTCTGATTTTTATTCCGTATTTTCTAATCAAGCGCAATTACAAGGCGGCTGTCGCCTCCATTATCTGGTCTCTTGTTTTCATTCTGCTTCCCGCGGCAGAAGTGGGAGTCAGCGCAGCTACCCGATTTGTGACGGCGTCAATAGGCGTATTAGTGAAAATGGCGAGCGCCGCACCGATTCTCTGGAGCAGCCAGGCACAAGTTAACCGCATCTCTTGGGATCGATCAGTCTCTATCACCTCAGCTATCATACGAGCGACTCGTCCACACGGTTTGCCTGATTGGATGGCAGCGGTGCTGATCGGGCTTGCCTTCGCGGTGCTGATTGCTGGCGTATTTTTTCTATCCAAACGCCACGGCGTCGAGCTGTTTCGCCCCCAACTGAACAACCGACATCCCGAATCGGAGGCTAGCGTGAGCTTGGAATGGGCGGTGCTCATAGTAGTCGCCGCGATCTTTAGCCCTCAAACAACCGCGCGCCACATGGTGCTCATCCTGTTAGTCAACGTGGTCGCGAGCGGCCTCTTCCTGCTACAAACGTCCAACCGATGCCGTCTTCTGCTAGCACTTTCGACAATACTTATGGCTGTTGGTGTATCTTTTCCGCCCCACAATATCGGAATCGACGAGTTGCTTTGGATTTGGCGCCGAAGCGCTGGAACGAGCTTGTGCGCCGTTGTGTTTATCACAGCAATCGTTTCGATCGGTAGCCGCACCATTGCCGAATTGAGCAGGACGAGCCGGCAGAGTAATAGGAAAGGCTCCACTCTCTAGACCCTCCGCCGGTAGGGCCTCTTCAGACTAAAAAGAAATCGCTCGCGGCGCTGACTAGACTGCCGCACATACGTCATAGGTAATCTGATGTTCTTTGCAGTCCGAATCCGGCAGCGACGCCTTTAATGCGGCTTTATGTGACTCGATGTCTTCTTGAAAGACCAGCGTGATACCGCCTGAGGAAAGAGCGGCTTGGCTCGCGGATGTCGGACGCGACGAGTTTGGAGAAGTCGACATTGGGAAGATGCCGCGCCGTGAGTTTCTGCAGTAATTTCTTCCCGTCGCAGAGAAGTTTACGACTCAACTTCCACCGTGAGGCTTGCTCGCGACAAAGCGGTGAGCGTTGTGTTTTAGAATTACTAGGTCGAACCGACCGCAACACCAATCGATTCCATATGACATATAGATTGTCTACCGTTATTCGCTGGTTTTTATGATCTTATCGGCCCGGAAGATTCCGTGATCGAACCCTAAAGGCGCAACACGGGCTTTGATTCTCCGCAAATTTATTGCGGAACTGCAAAATTTTTTGCGCATTACACTTGACATCGCAGCCGTTTACTCCTCAAACTCCGAGGCAGCAACTCGCGCGCTGCGAGGGAGTGCGGAAGGATCGTGACAGGCGACATGTGAGTTCAACTCAAACCTGACAAATAATCCTATGAAAACCAAAACTCCCACCATAAACGTTTCGCCCCGATTTTCCCTACGACTCGCGCCAACTCTTGTTGTTGCCGCGGTGTTTATCCTCTCCGTTGCCGTTCAGCTTACTTACGCCACTCCAGGCGATCTATTCGAGGCGGACTTTAACAGCGGTAACATCTACCAATTTACTCCCGGTGGCACCCGGAGCACCTTCGCTTCCGGACTGAATAGCCCTGTCGGACTGGCCTTTAACAGCGCGGGCAATCTTTTTGAGGGAGACCAAGGAAGCGGTAACATTTACGAATTTACTCCCGATGGCACCCGGAGCACGTTCGCTTCCGGACTAGCGGCGTCTGAGGGTCTGGCATTTAACAGCGGGGGCAACCTCTTTGCGGCGGACTTTAACAGCGGTAACATCTACCAATTTACTCCCGGTGGCACCCGGAGCACTTTTGCCTCCGGACTAAATGAGCCTGGAGGACTGGCCTTTAACAGCGCGGGCAATCTTTTTGAGGGAGACATTGGCAGCGGTAACATTTACCAATTTACTCCCGATGGCACCCGGAGCACCTTCGCCTCCGGACTAAATTCGCCTTACGGACTGGCCTTTGACGGCGCGGGCAACCTCTTTGTGACAACGTTTAATCAACCCGGTAACATCTACGAATTTACTCCCGGAGGCACCCGGAGCACCTTCGCTTCCGGACTAAATTTTCCTGTCGGACTGGCCTTTAACAGCGCGGGCAATCTTTTTGAGGGAGACATTGGCAGCGGTAACATTTACGAATTTACTCCCGATGGCACCCGGAGCACCTTCGCTTCCGGACTAAGTCCGGCATTCCTAGCCTTCGAGCCTGTGCCGGAAGGGTCAACCCTTGGTCTCCTCGCCGTGGGCGCGCCGGGGCTGGGATTGGTGTGGGTGCGCAGGATGGTAAAGGCTTAGCCGCCTTTCATCCACAACTACCGAGTTCACACTCCTTTTTTGTCCCTCGCGTTCAGCGGGCAGTCATGCGGTTCCATTGTATCGCGCCCCGGCGTGACGAATCGGAAGCAAGGCACTTGTGCGCCCTTGTAGCTTCGCGCTCGATTTGTCCCACTTTGGCAGTTCCAAACTTCCAACTCCGCTGACTTCATACGACATATAGATTGTCTACCGTTATTTGCTGGTTTTTCTGATGTTATCAGCGAGCGCACCAGTACCCAGCGACGCGTATAAGGTCAGGCCTTATATGAAAATTAGGCGACGCCTTACTAGACAGATTCGTACCGGTTTCCTTAAAAAGAAACGCTTCCCATTAAAAAGAGCAGCCAAAGAAAGCCAAACAATGAAAGGAAAACTAAGCCTAACGAACAAGCAAAACCCTGACGGTACCGACCTCGACCACAGCATCACACGCCGAAAATTTATTGGCACAACCGCTGTCAGTAGCGCTGCGCTGCTAAGTGGCGGGCTCGTCTCCTTATTACGGTCAACCGCATCGGCGACGAATTTTGATTTTATTGAAGCGACGATTCCTCAGCTACAGGCTGCGATGGCGTCCGGTGCGCTGACGAGTGCCGGCCTGACACACGGCTACATAAACCGCATTCAGTCGCTGAATCCGACGTTGCATGCGGTGATTGAAGTGAATCCGAACGCAATCGCGATCGCGACTGCTCTCGATAACGAACGTCGGCGTGGACATGTGCTCGGTCCACTGCATGGGATTCCCATTTTGGTAAAGGACAATATTGCGACCAACGACAACATGCAGACGACCGCGGGATCGTTGGCTATTTACGGCAACCAGGTCCCCGCTGATGCGCCGCTCATTCAGCAATTGCGTGCAGCCGGCGCGATCATTCTCGGCAAAGCTAATCTCGGCGAATGGGCAAACTTTCGGGACGATGAGGCTGAGACCTTTCCTCTCGCGGTCGGTTGGAGCGCGCGTGGCGGAAGTACGATCAACGCTTACGATTTGAGTTACACATCCTGGGGTTCCAGCTCCGGCTCCGCCGCAGGCGCAGCGGCAAACTTGTGCGCAGCGGCGGTCGGTACGGAAACGGACGGCTCAATCACCGGACCATCGGCGGTTGAAAACGCTTTCGGCTTGAAGCCAACGCTCGGTTTGGTTTCGCAGAACGGGATCGTTCCGATCAGTCATCAGCAGGACGCTGCCGGGCCAATCGCGCGTTCGGTGACCGACGTCGCGATTCTGCTGGGCATCATGCAATCGCCGCAAACTGATTACACGCCACTTCTTCAGCGCGGCGCGTTGCAGGGCAAAACCATCGGCCGCGACGTGCGCTTTTTCGATTACAGCTACTACGGCAGCGGCATTCCGGGCGACGAACTAACCGTCGCGTTTGCGGAAAACGCGCTGAGCGTGATGCAAAGCCTCGGTGCGACTGTTGTTGACGTTGATACTGGCGACGTGTTCGCCTATAACGGTGACGAATTCACCGCATTACTGTACGAGTTCAGGGCACAAATCGCGGATTACCTCGCCACGCTGACGCACACAACAATGCGCACGCTGGCCGATCTCATCGCGTTCGACGATGCGCATTGTAACCAAGAGATGCCTTACTACGATCAGGATGTCTTCCTATTCGCGGAACAGTTCCCAGGTTATCCCAATGATCCCAATTACATTGCCGCGCGAACACATGCGACTAGCACTGCGCAGGCCGGGATTGATAGCGTAATTAGCGCCGGTGTCGATGCGATCGTCGCTCCACATTTGACGAACTCAACAGGGCCCGCCGTGGCGGGTTATCCGAACTTCTCGATGCCGGTAGGCATTCGCGATAACGGGAGGCCGGCTGGAATGCTCATGTACAGCACAGCCTTCCACGAAGCGCAGTTGATAGCGATGGCCTACGATCTCGAGCAAGAGCTGAATGCACGGCAGCAGCCTCAGTTACTCGGTTCGATCATCCCGATCCCGAACGGAGGATTTTGCACCGGCCATGGACATCATGGCCAACCGCATCTGCCGCACGGCAAGATTTTCTAAGATCGCGACGCTTCAGTCTTGAGCGCGCGAGCAGAAGGACGATTCTGCTCGCGTGACAATCTTCCTCGGATTGGAACAAACAGAACTGGTAGCAACAATACGGCCAACGGTTTTGATGCGCTCTATAACAACACAACCGGCAACGCCAACACGGCCAACGGTGCTGCTGCGCTCTTGAGCAACACAACCGGCAGCGACAACACGGCCAACGGTGCTTCTGCGCTCGCTAGCAACACAACTGGCAACGGCAACACGGCCAACGGTTTTTTTGCGCTCTTTTTCAACACAACCGGCTTCCAGAACACAGCCAACGGTTACCAAGCGCTCTTTAACAACACAACCGGCGGCAACAACACGGCCGACGGTTTTGATGCGCTCTATAGCAACACAACCGGCTTCAACAACTCAGCCCACGGTCTTCAAGCGCTCAAATACACCACCACCGGCAACAGCAACACGGCCAACGGTGAGGAAGCGCTCTATAGCAACACAACCGGCAGCAACAACACGGCGGACGGTCTTCAAGCGCTCAACAACAATACAACCGGCAGCAGCAACATCGCATTGGGCTTCAATGCCGGTTTCAACCTCACCACCGGCAGTAACAATATCGATATCGGCAACACTGGTGCTGCTGGCGATTCCAAAAAAATCCGCATCGGCACCAGATTAACGCACACGAACACCTATATCGCCGGCATTAGCGGAGTAACGGTAGCCGGTGGGGTCGGGATAATTATAGATACCAACGGTCACCTTGGCACGGTGGTTTCCTCGAAGCGTTTCAAGGATGAGATCAAGTCGATGGACAAAGCGAGCGAAGTGATCCTGGCGCTTAAACCGGTGACCTTCCGCTACAAGCACGAGCTTGATCCCGAGGGCATCCCGCAGTTTGGTCTCATTGCTGAGCAGGTAGAAAAGGTGAACCCCGACCTAGTAGCTCGCGATGCCCAAGGGAAAGTCTTCACCGTGCGCTACGAGGCAGTGAACGCGATGTTGCTAAACGAATTCCTCAAAGAGCACCACAAGGTGCAGGAATTGGAAACGATTGTTGCGCAACAGCGTCAAGAGTCCGAAGCGCAACGCGAGGAAATTAAAGGGCTCACTGCCGGCTTAAAAGAGCACGCAGCGCAAATCCAGAAAGTGAGCGCGCAACTCGAACTGAGCAAACATGCGCCGCAAATTGTCGTCAGCGGTCAGTAAAGCTGCGGAGCCTAAGCAACAGTCGTAGTTCACAATTAGCCGTCACGTTTCACCTGTAGCTTCGCTCTCGATTTGTCCCGCTGTAGCTTGGCGGTCGATTTGTCCCACTTTGCCTGTTCTAAAGTTCCAAGTCCGTTGACTTCATACGACATATAGATTGTCTACCGTTATTTGCTGGTTTTTCTGATATTGTCAGCGATTCGGCCAAGGCGCAGGATTACAGAGCGCTTGGGGCGAATCTGTCAGTCAAAACTTGAGAAAAAGACGGACTTGCTGGCTAATACGCTGGATAACCGTCGAAATTGTCGGCATAATCACATATTAGGCGTATGGGCCAACCCGCTTTTACCGATGATTGACTATTCTCAAAAAGTTAGAAAGGCAACGATATGAAACACCTTCTAAAAGGTTTAACGACGATAGTGGTAGCAACCGTTATGACTTCGACATTCTGCCTGGCACAGAATTCCTCGAACGATCTCCAAACGGAGCTCGAACGCCTGCAAAACCAATGGTTCAACGCGTTCGATAAAGGTGATGGAGCGACAATGGACAAAATGGAAATGCCGAATCTCATTCTCGTTAATGCTGACGGCAAAGGCGGTATTTGGAAAAAGCATGGACCTCGAGCCGGCAAGCAAAAACCAACTAGCCACTCAAGTACCTTAAGCAATGCGCAAGTGCGGCAATTCGGCAATTCAGCCATTCTTACGGGCGTAGTAACGATCAAAGGCGGGCAGGGGATTACAAGATCGAGTGCTACTGTCGTGTGGATAAGAAAGAACAATCAATGGCTGGTTGCGTCAGCTCAGTGGAGCGACATTCGCGCGGAGTGAATTTTCATGCTTTGCAGGATTCCACGCCTAACCAGGCGCTGGAGCGAACCGCCACCCGGCGCGCGTTTACATTTTTAGATGATTAAAACAGTTTCAGTTGCAGCAGAGCTCGGCGACGGTGGCGGTCGCTCAGCTCGGTCTCGTTAGGCCGTTGCTGTTACGAACTATACCAATGGAGGACCGCATGAAACAAAACGTACTATCGAATTACGGCATCACGCGTCGGCATTTTGTGACCACCTCTAGCATAGCCCTAATTGGCGCTTTGTACGGCACTAAACAAGCAATAGCGACTGGGCAAGCCGCGGCTTCCGCTGGGCCACCGGATCCCAAGCTGATTGAAGACCTCGTAGCCGCGAACCGCATCCTTGCCGACCTCGGCATCGTCGATGCCTTCGGTCATGTCAGCGCTCGGCACAATCGTGATCCCAATCGCTACCTGCTGTCGCGCGATCTGCCACCGGCGCTCGTGACCGCCGATGACATCATGGAGTACGACCTCGACAGCAACCCGATCGACGCCAAAGGCCGCCTCCTGTATCGCGAGCGGTTCATCCACGGCGAGATCTACAAAGCACGACCGGACGTCGTGGCCGTCGTGCACGACCATTCACCAGCGATCATTCCGTTTAGCGTGAGCAGCGTTCCTCTGCGGCCTGTTTTTCACGCGGCCGCATTCGTTACAGAGGGTGTGCCGGTGTTCGATACCCGTAGTGTTCCCGGGCCTCCTCATGTGCTGGTCGAAAGCATTGAGGCTGGCCGTGCTCTGGCGAAGACGCTGGGAAGCAGGCAAGCCGTTCTCATACTCGGGCATGGAGCGGCTATTGTAGGAACCTCACTGCCTATGGCTGTGGGCCGCAGTTTCTATCTGGAGATGAACGCGAAGGTGCAGGCGCAAGCGATAGCCCTAGGCGGACAAGTAAACTATCTCGACCCCGAGGCGGCACGCGAAGCAGCTCATTTCAACTATGAACGCGCGTGGGTGCTGTGGAAACGAAAGGTGATGATAAAGTGATAGAAAATGTGGCTTCGTGAGAGAGTTGTCCCACTTAGCGACTTCCAAAGCTCCAAGCGTTGAAGCCGATCAGACAAAGAGCGTCGTCGTCACGTGTCTTCAAATCTCAGCATCCGGCGTGGAGACCGATGGAGACCGACGCTGGTGGGACAAGTCAACCGCGAATCCCAGGATTTGTAACTTCGCAGTCGATTTGTCCCACTTCGGGAGTACCAAAGTTCCAACTCCACTGACTTCATACGACATATAGTTTTTCAACGTTTTTCTGATGTTTTAGGGCCGTTGCCCGCTCATGCCGCCGGCGGACAAGAATCGCCGTCCGCGACCCATTTGTCACAGCGGTTATGAAAACGCTAACGAGGCAGACTGAACGCCACTACAGCTTGACGGAGACGTAAGTTCTTGACATTCGGCCACCGAACTCGCAAAAATCGCCGCGAATTCGAATCGGCCAAGCCGTTTCAGCATAGTGGGTGTCATTCCCTGAAATGACTTCCCCCTTCGTTTTTCGAAAGCAACCTGCTATGAAAATCCGATTAATTCTTTCCGACTTTGGATGGCGATCCACCAGTAAATCCCGTCTTTGGCAAAATCCGCACTGCTTTATGAAAAACAAAATTCGCTATGGGGCCGCCGCACTCCTTTTTCTGATCTCCCTTGTCACTCTTGCGTCGGCTTTTAATTTACCGAACAAATCCTCCAGCCTGTCGCCCCGGTTGGCTTCGCTCCCCACAACCGTGAAGTCTGCGCAGCATCACACAACGCTGACTTTCGCCGATCGAGTCGCTTATCAGCGAGCGATTGAAGAAGTGTACTGGCGGCATCGCATCTGGCCAAAGGAACGCCGCGATCCCAAGCCGCCGCTGGATAAAGTGATGTCGCGGGCGCAGATCGAAAAAAAGGTCGAAGATTATCTGCGCAAGTCGGAGGCGCTGGAGTATTACTGGCAGCAGCCGATTACGGCTGAGCAACTCCAAGCCGAGATGGAGCGCATAGCCAGTCACACCAAACAGCCCGAAGTGCTGGGCGAAATCTTTATCGCGCTGGGCAATGATCCGTTCGTGGTCGCTGAGTGTCTGGCCAGGACGGTCCTGGCGCGGCGGCTGGTTGACGACCTAACGCATCATGCACAGGACGGTGAGAGGGCGACATTGAAAAGCGATGCGAGGACGCCTCGCGCTCCAAAGGACTACGTCCGAAAGCCTGAAGACGTCATGCTATTTCGCGAAGCTTTGGGAGTACGCGCGCGTCCTCGCGTCGCTTTTGCGCTTTATCCCTCCATTAGGCGAATATCTCTGACTGCGCAGGACGAAGCCGGGCGCGCCACGTATCTGGCTAAAGCAGAAACGCAAATGCCGGTGACAATGGCGGCATTGACCGCGAACTATACGCTTCCAGTAGTATCGAATCCCTCCGGTATCTGCACCGATGACACATGGACTCCAACCAGCATTACCAACGCGCCGAGCTCCCGCGACTTTCACACGGCAGTATGGACAGGCAGCGAAATGATCGTCTGGGGTGGATTCGACGGGAATGAGTTGAACACCGGCGGCAGATACAACCCCAGCACCGATAGTTGGACGGCTACCAGCACCACCAACACGCCCACTGCCCGGGAGTATCACACGGCAGTGTGGACCGGCAGCGAAATGATCGTCTGGGGTGGACTTGAAGCGTTTGGCGGCTACTTGAACACCGGCGGAAGATACGATCCCAGCACGGATAGTTGGACGGCTACCAGCACCACCAACGCGCCCGCTGCTCGGTGGACTCACACGGCAGTGTGGAGCGGCAGTGAAATGATCGTGTGGGGTGGATATGATGGCAGCAACAATGTAAACACCGGCGGGAGATATAATCCCAGCACGGATGGTTGGACAGTCACAACCACCACGAACGCGCCAACTGCGCGATCCTATCACACCGCAATCTGGACCGGCAGTGAAATGGTTGTCTGGGGTGGGGCTAATAACTTGGCGACGTATTTTAACACTGGCGGGAGATACAACCCGAGCACGGACACTTGGACAGCCACTAGCACCACCAACGCGCCCTCCGCGCGAGACTCTCATACGGCAGTTTGGACCGGGACCGGTAATGAAATGATCGTCTGGGGAGGAGGTAATAACGGTAGCGATTTCAACACTGGCGGGAGATACAATCCTGGCAGCGATACCTGGACCGCCACCAGTACAACCAACGCGCCCGCTGCCCGAGATGGGCACACGGCGGTTTGGACTGGCAGCGAAATGGTCGTCTGGGGAGGATTCGTTCCGCCCAGATTTTATCTGAACACTGGCGGGAGATATAATCCCAGCACCGATAGTTGGACAGCCACCAGCACCACCAACGTGCCCGCTGGTCGAGAGTATCACACGACAGTGTGGAGCGGCAGCGAAATGATCGTCTGGGGCGGAAATGGCATCAGCGTTTTCAACACCGGCGGCAGATACTGCGCTGGGGCTGGCAATCCCGTGCCTGTGCTGACTTCGCTTTCGCCCTCCAGCAAAACGGTGGGCTCAGCCGGCTTCACACTCACGGTAAATGGCTCGAACTTCGTGCCCGGAGCCACCGTAAGCTGGAACAACTCTGCGCGAAGCACAACCTTTGTCAGCAGCGTCCAGGTGACAGCCCAAATTCTGACCTCGGACCTGGCCACCGCCGGCACGGTGCCTGTAATCGTCACGAATCCGCCGCCTGGCGGTGGGGCATCGAATTCGCTCACCTTCACGATCAACAATCCGAGACCAAATGTGACTTCCATCTCGCCCAGCAGCGCCACGGCTGGGGGCCCAGGCTTCACGCTCACGGTCAATGGATCGGGCTTCGTCACAACCTCCGTGGTGAATTGGAATGGAGCGGCGCGCACGACAACGTTCTCCAGTAGCCACCAACTGACGGCTGCGATTTCAGCGGCGGACATCGCCACGGCTGGAACAATCCATGTGACTGTTACGAATCCTGGCCCAGGCGGCGGCACATCGGCCCCCAAGACATTTACCG
>DATMPQ010000353.1:0-4272 GCA_035567015.1 Chthoniobacterales bacterium
GATCCGTCATCGACAACCAGAACGCCGTCGAGCCTCTGCCGAGTCCGGGAAACGACATCGCCGATATGTTTCTCCTCGTTATAAGCGGGAATGACCGCCGCGATTCTTGCTTTTTCCATTTGAACTCGTTCGTCTCCCGACTCTCGCCGCTAGCCTTGCGGCCTTGCCGTCCCTGTCGCTCGCCCCACTCGCTCCATTCTCAGCGGACAACCGGATGAAAATCTGCCGCGTGATAGGAACTGCGGACCAGCGGCCCGGAGGCGACGTGCTCGAATCCTTTTTTGCGCGCGATCTCGCCGTAGAGATCAAACTGCTGCGGGGTGACGAATTCCACCACCGGCAAATGATTCGGAGTCGGGCGCAGATACTGGCCCATGGTCAAAACCTGACAACCAACGTCGCGCAAATCATCCATCGTCTGAAAAATCTCAGGCTCGGTCTCGCCCAGGCCGAGCATGATTCCGCTCTTGGTCACCGTCTTTGATGAAAGTTCCTTCGCCCGCTGCAAAACCTGCAACGAAGTTCGATACTTCGCGCGCGAACGCACGACGGGCGTGAGGCGCTCCACCGTTTCCATGTTGTGATTGTAGATTTCCGGCCCGGCATCGAGCACAACTTGGATGCTCGATTCGTCCGCGTGAAAATCAGGAACCAACACCTCTATAACAATCGACACATCGGCATTTCGAATCGCGCGAATGACGCGGGCAAAATGATTCGCGCCGCCATCCTGCAAATCGTCACGCGCGACCGCCGTGATCACAACGTGTTTTAGTTTCATTCGCTGCACCGCTTCGGCGACGCGTTGCGGCTCATCTTCTTCCAGCGCAAATGGCTTCGCCGTTGTCACCGCGCAAAATCCGCACGCCCGGGTGCAACGATCGCCGGCGATCATGAACGTCGCCGTACCCTGGCTCCAGCATTCCCAACGGTTCGGGCATTGCGCGCTTTCGCAAACGGTGTGCAAACGCAGGTCGGAGATGAGCGCCTTGGTAGAAAAAAAAACAGGATTCGATGGCAGCCGCACCTTAATCCAAGGCGGCTTCTGCGCCTGGTGCAGCGCGGGATCGATTTTCACGCAGGACATGCGAGCGAAAATTAGTCACCACAAGCGTGAAAAGCAAACTAGGTGTGTCATCCCGAACGGAGTGAGGGACCTCACACAGACTGACCGATCACACTAACGGTGTCTTGTGTGGCGATTCACCCTCTGAGAGGTCCCTCGCCGTCTGCGCGGCTCGGGATGACACCGCGATCATAATTTCGTCCGGCCCGAGAGAGCAGCCGAAAGCGTCAATTCATCGGCCGATTCGAGACCGCCTCCGGCAGGAAGACCGCGGGCGATGCGAGTCAAGGTCATCGGTTTTCCTTTGAGAAGATCGACCAGGTAATTGGTGGTGGCTTCGCCTTCGACGTCGGCGGCGAGTGCAAAAATGATCTCGGAGAATTTCTCTTTCTCGATCCGATCGAGCAATTCTTTGATACGCAAATCCTCCGGACCGACATGATCGAGTGGCGAAATTTTTCCGCCTAACGAGTGATAGCGTCCGCGAAACGCGCTCGTCTTTTCCAACGGCAGAATGTCGGTCGGCTGTTCGACGACGCAGAGTTGGTCGGCTGCGCGGGAGGAATCTTGGCAAATCTCACAGATCTCCACCGTCGTAAAATAACCGCACAATTTGCACGGATGAATGGCCTGCCGGGTAGCCGCAACGGCGCGCGCAATCTGCTCGGGTTGATCTCCGCGCGCCTGCACGATCCAAAGCGCGATCCGTTCCGCCGAGCGAGGCCCAATCCCCGGCATCTGCCGCAGTTGCGCAATCAAATCCCGGAGCGCGTCCGGGTATTCGGTCTTTCTCAAAACACGTGCTGGTTCAATCGGAGGGCGTCTCCGTCAAGCACAGAGCGAGCGGCTCCAGGCGGCGCAGATACAATTGCAGCGGCGCATCGGCCTCCCCGTCCGGGCCACGAGCTTTTTGAAATTCCGTGTACGCTTCGGCCCAGCGTTTCTCTCGATAAAGCACGACCCCGTTCCAGAAAGAGTCGCGCCGGGCGAGATGCTCCGGCTTGGCCTCCGTCGCCAGCCAAAGTGGCTCGTAAATCTCATGCCGCTCCTGTTTGTTTGCTCCACTGAGAAAATCGATCGGTCGCGCCACAATTGCCTTGCTCGCCAGCTCGAAAGTGCGCGGGCCGATCAAGATGTGGGACCCGTAAAACCGATTCGCGACGCAGAACCTCCGTCCAAGTTCGACCGGCTCACCGCTGGTCAAGAGTCCCGGGCGCTCGCCATTCTTCAGTGGCGCCACAATCATTGTGCCGGAGCTGACGCCGACGTGCACATCGCAGTCGGCGGAAAGTTCTCCGTTATTCTGCCGGTGCGAATCGCGAAAGGCCTGGACCAAACCGAGCGCGACGCGCACCGCCTTGTCCGCATGCTCGGCACTGGCACCGGGAAATCCGAAAATGGCGACCACGCCTTCGCCATCAGCCGCCACAATATAACCGCCCCCTTCCAGAAAAAGATCAGTCGCGCGACGAAGGAATTTTTCCGTGGTCTCGGCAAAAGCGACGGGCTCAGAGTCCTCGGCCAGGTCGTACTTGTTGGCGATGTCGCAGACGACTGCGGTGACTTCGCAACTCCTGGCTCCGGTATCGAGTGGGATTTCTCCGGTGATGACACGATGGACTTGCTCGTTCGACAGTCGGCCCGTGAAAAACGATCTGGCCAAGTGGGACCGGCTCTGCCTGGCAATTGCGAGGGATCGGTCGGCAACAGCGAACGCGAGCAGCACCGCCAAGATTGAAGGCAACGGCTGAAAAAATATACGATAGAGCGAGCAAATCCAGCAGAGGCCCAACAGCTCGATCGACAACGCCAGAACCAACCACCTCACCTGCTTGCGCCGAGAGCTCGTCAAAGTGAGCCCGGCGACACCGAGTGACAGGATCACGATGAAAACATATTGCCATTGGCCGGCAAACGATCTCGTGATCGTGCGGTAATGCGAGACGAGTTCCGCGACCAACAGCTCCAAACGCAGCAATAATCCACTCGCGTGCAGCGCGACGATGATTGCGGCGGCCGCGAAACCAATGATCAGAGTTGCAACTAAAGGTCGTTTCATCGACAAACTAAGCTTTCTGCGCCGGCGCAACCGGATAGTACGAGCCCACGACGAGGTCGCTCAAAAATTTATCCGGGGCATCAACAGCCGCCGCGTTCAGCACAAACTTTTTCTGGCCGTTGTTTTTCTGGATCAAACTCAATCCAAACTGATAATCCTTGAACAGGTGTGCGCAAAGTTCTGCCATCGTCATTCGTTCCGTTTGGGCACGCTCGACCAGGCGTCGAAGCGCCGAATCATCGAACACGATTTCGAGTCCGTACTCTTTCTTGAACCTGTCGGCAAATTGACGCGCGCTCACCTCCAACGCTTTCCCTGTGTGCTCGTGGCTTTCGGCCATGAGGCGGTCGAGGACGCGCTTCGGCTCACGCACTAGTTCGGCCGTGACGCGCAACTGACTCAATCCTGATCCCGCCAGATAATATTTGTAATCGCGGAATAACTTCTCAAACACCGTCAACAATCCGCGCGCGCCGGTTTTCTCCTCCGCCGCGGCTTCGGCCATCAAGCGCAACGCTTCATCGTCAAAGCTGATCTCGATCCCGTAGGCGCGAAAGGCGCGTTCATATTGTCGAAGTAAACTGCCCTCAGAATACTTCATGATCTTAAACAGGTCCTCGGCATCGAGATCCAAGCAAACAACCCGCACCGGGAGACGGCCGATGAATTCGGGTTCGAATCCGTACTCGACAAAATCCTGGGTCGTGACGTGCTGAAACAATTCATTGTCCATTACCTGCACGGGTGCGGCGCTAAATCCGATCTGTCCCTGCCTGACGCGTCGTGCGACTTGCTCCTTCAGCTTCTCAAACGCTCCGCTCACCACAAAAAGAATGTGGCGTGTGTTGATCGTTTCGCGTTTCGCCTTGCCCCGCCTCTGGAATTCGAAGGCAGCTTGCAATTGTGCCTGGAGATCGTTCATGCTCCGCACCGGCACTTCCGTTTCTTCCATTAATTTCAGCAGCGTGGTCTGCACGCCGCGTCCGCTCACATCGCGCCCGATCAGATTTCCAGTCGATGCGATCTTGTCGATCTCATCGATGTAAATAATTCCGAACTGCGCAAGGTTCACGTCGCCATCGGCCTTGTGCACCAGTTCGCGCACCAGGTCTTCGACATCACCGCCGACGTAACCGGTCTCGCTAAA
>DATMPQ010000354.1:0-5496 GCA_035567015.1 Chthoniobacterales bacterium
TTCGATGGGCTATCCATCGCATGGAGTGTCGCAGAATTTCTGCACGACAAGATCAAGGCGCGCACTCTTTTCGCGACCCATTATCACGAACTGACCAAGCTGGCGGAGGAGCGCAGCGGCGTTTGTAATTTCAATGTCGCCGTGCGCGAGTGGAACGATCAGATCATTTTCCTGCGCAAGATCGTGCCGGGCGGCGCGGACAAGAGTTACGGCATCCAGGTGGCGCGGCTGGCTGGATTGCCAAAGGAAATTTTGGATCGAGCGAAAGATATTCTGGCGCATTTGGAAAACCCGGATGGCGCCGTGGCGGCTTCCAAGAAAAAGCAAAGATCGACGAGGGCTATCTCGAAGGCCGAGAAGCCGCAGTTGGATTTGCTATAGTGGCAGGCGTGTCGCCTGCAAATCAAAAAGATGCGGCCGGCACGGCCGCCTCTACAGTTTTGAACTGACGGCGCATTCGCCGAAACTATAATGGGCGGCCAACGCGCTTAACATGCCGATCAAGACAGAGAAAGACCTGAGCGAGACGCAGCGCAGTCATTGGCTGAAGGCCGTGGCCGCGATTGAGCTGCGCAATTTTGGTTACGCCATTTCGCTTTTGCAGGAAATTTTGAAACAGGAGCCGGAATTTTTGACCGGCCGGCAATTGTTACGGCGTACGGAGGTCGCAAAAAACAAAGTGGCCAAGAAAAGTTTTTTTAAGATCTCGACCACGCCGATCGCGGTGTTGAAAGCGCAGCGAGAAATGAAGAAGGATCCGAAGCGCGCGGTGGAAATGATCGAAGAGCTTTTGGAAGACGAGCCGTACCATCGCCAGGCGAATCTGCTTTTGAAGGAAGCCGCGGTAGCGGCGGGCTGGTCCGAGATTGGCGTATTCGCGCTGCGCACCTTGCTGGAAGAAAATTCGTGCGACGTGAAATTGCTGCACGAGCTCGGTCGTTTGTATCACGACATGGGCCAGAACGAAAGCGAAGTCGAGGTTTACAACCGAATTTGCGAGATTAATCCGCTGGATGCCGCAGCGCTTCGCCTCGGTAAAGATGCCTCGGCGCGCGCCTCCATGACCAGCGGCGGCTGGACGCAGGCGGAAAGTTACCGCGACTTGATCAAGAACAAGGAAATCGCGATTTCACTCGAGCAACAAAGCCGGGTGCAGTTGACGGGCGAATCGCTCGATCAACAAATTGCCGAAACCTACGCGCTCCATCAAGCGCAGCCGGAGAATGTCAATCTGGCGCGACGCCTCGGCGTACTCAACGAACAGAAGGAGGAGATCGAAGTGGCCACTGCCTGGTATCAATACGCCGCTGATCTGACTCAGGGCTCCGATGCAGGGCTGGTCCGGAAAGTTTCCGATTTGAGAATGAAACGTTTCGAGCACGAGATCGCCGGGCATGAAGAGTTCCTCTCTACTCACGGCGCCGGCGATGAGCTTCATGAGAGAAAATCCGAGGAATTGAGGATCGCGAAAAAAAAGCGCACAGAAATTCTGATCGACGATGCGCGCCGGCGAGTGGAGCGAAATCCAACCGACTTGCACCTTCGCTTTGAACTGGGCGAGCACCTCGCCAACGCGGGGCATTTCCGTGAAGCGTTGCCGGAGTTGCAGCGAGCGCGGCAAAATCCAAATGCGCGTTTGAAAGCGATGAATCTGCTCGGCCGCTGTTACTGCGAGCTCGGCATGCTCGATCTGGCGGCGAAGCAGTTGGAAGACGCGGCCGGAGAGATTTTGTCCATGGACGCGATGAAGAAAGAGATCGTTTACAATCTGGGACTGGTTTATGAGCGGACAAGCGAGGGGAAGAAGTCGCTCCATTGCATGAAACAAATTTACGAGGCCGATTACGGCTACAAAGACGTAGCGGTGCGGGTCGAGAGCTCGTACGAGCAAAAATAGAATAGATTTGTAGGGCGGTTTTCGTCGCGGTCACGTCCACGCAAACACGCAGAGGCGAATCTCGTTTCGCGTTTCTTGGTGCATTCGAGCACGCCCCGATATCTCCGCACTGAAAAAATTCCGTGGGGAGGCTTGGCGCAGTTCCCGGTCGCGGTAAACTTCGCTTCGTGACCGAGCGCCCACCGATGATGTTAGGCTTGCCCAGTCTTCATGATTTCATGCCGAAGTTTTATCGCGGCGGGCCGGTCCGGCTTTACTTACCTTTGCTTTACGATCTGGTCGCGCTCGAAAAACCAAAGTTGATCGTGACGATCGGGTTCGATGAAGGGGAGGCATTCTTTACTCTTTGTCAGGCCGTGCGCGAAAAGCGAATTGAGTGCCGGTGCATTGCTATTCGTCGCGACGAAGAGCAGGAGAGCGAGGATGCTGTCTGGCAAGCGGGTCGAGCCTACGGCGAAGAGTTTTACGGTGAAACCGCGCAATTTCTCGCAGGCGCGCCAGTTGATTTGGCAAAGAATTTTGCAAATGACGATGTCGATCTTTTGCTAATTGACGATTGCGATTCGGGATCAACCGTCCGCCAGGAATTGGCCGCCTGGAAATCAAAACTCGCATCGGGCGCGATTGTTGTCGTGCACGGGCTTGGGCTTGAGCGTGACGACGCCCCGCGCCGCGCGTGGACGGAATTCATTTCCCACCGTGCCCGTGCTGAGTTTCGCGAGGGAATCGGCCTCGGCGTGGCGCTGGCGGGCGAGCCGGAGGAAGGCCAGTCACTTTTGCAGAACCAACTCTTCGCTGGCGATCGCGGACTGGCGGAAATTTATTCTCTAGCGGCCGAGAGAATCGAGGCGCAAGCGCGGGCCGCGCGCATTGAACGAAAGAACGCCGCGTTCCAGACCCGGCAAATCTGGTTGGACTCTGTTCTCGGCGACCGATGGAAAGCGCAGGAGATCATGGATTATCAGGTGCGCGTCATTTCAGATTGGCAAGACGAATTCGACTCGCTGCACCGCGATCGCGAAAAGGCGCAGGAAATCATGGATGCGCAAGCGGAACAACTGACAGCGCTTCGACGGGAAGTCCGGAACTTGAAGCAGCAGATCAAAGAGCAGAAAAGAATCTTAAGAGAACCGAAGGTAGAGCGCCCGATTTCAGAAAAAATCGTGCGCGAACTTCGGCGACTCCCGCGCAATTTGCGGCGGATATTTCTGCCGGAAACGAAAACTGCGCCATCCAAACAAACTGTGTCGCCGCCAGTTGTCGATCCAGTGGAGCGCTACGCGGCATGGATTCGCGAGCAGGAGCCGGATGCAGATGAGCTTGAGGAGCAACGGCGGGCAGCGCGGAGTTGGGTGAGGCGTCCGAAGGTCAGCTTGCTCCTGCCGGTTCACAACACGCCGCCGAAGTTTCTCGACGAGATGCTGGCCTCTGTCTGTGGGCAAACCTACGATAATTGGGAAGTTTGCTTGGTCGATGGTGGGTCCGATAATTCTGAAACATTGGATGTACTGAAACGCTGGGAGGCGCGGGAGCCGCGATTTCACGTCCAGTACTCGCCGCGGAATCTTGGCATCGCAGAAAACACAAATCGCGCGCTCGACCTCGCGACAGGCGATTTCATGACGTGCGTCGATCATGACGACCTGCTCGCGCCGTTTGCGCTTTACGAACTGGCACGTGCCATCGGCGAATTCCCGGCCGGGGATATTTTTTACAGCGACGAAGACCGGCGGAGCGAAACCGGCCAGCGCGTCGCGCCGTTTTTTAAGCCGGAATGGAGCCCGGAGCTCCTCTACTCTTCCATGTATCTTGGGCATCTCACGGCATATCGCCGCACCTTTGTGCAGGAGTTGGGCGGTTTTCGAAAAGAATTCGATTTGTCGCAGGACTACGATTTGGCTTTGCGCGCTACCGAACGAACGCACGCGATCCAGCATATTCCGCACGTGCTCTATCATTGGCGGGAACATGCCGCCTCGGGAAATCTGGGCGGCAAACCAGAAGCCCGAAGAACGAATCTCGCCGCGTTGAGCGACGCGATGCGACGGCGCGGATTGAACGCCGAAGTGCTCGAATATCCGACGGCCAATCGCGCGCGCATGAAAATCACAAACTGGCCGCGCGTTTCCATTATAATTCCGACCGATTCGGCCTCACGGGCGGAAGCTTGCGCGCGTGAATTGCCGCATAAAACCGATTATCCGGCGCTGGAAATTGTACTCGTCACAAATAGCGCGCTAATCTCTGCTCTCCCAGAAAAGGCGCCCGCTGGATCAAACGTGCGCTTCGTTGCTTTCGATGAGCCGTTTAATTTCTCCGCGAAATGCAATCGAGGCGCGCGTGCCGCCAGCGGTGAACGCCTCATTTTTTTTAATGACGACGTGGAGAGTGGACAACGCGATTGGATTCAAAATTTAATTGAACCTCTCGAAAACGCGCAGGTGGGCGCGGTTGCGCCGAAAATGATTTACGCGAATGGAAAAATTCAGCATGCGGGGCTGGTCATGGGAGTCCGCGGGCTCATCGGCACGGCTTTTCACCAGTGGAAGGCAGACTCGGTGGATTATTTCAATTTCGCGCAATCGATGCGGAATGTCTCCGTGCTCTCCGGCGCGTGTCTGGCGATGCGGCGAGAAGATTTTTTCCGTGTGGGTGAATTTGATGAAGCGAACACGCCCATTTCGCACTCAGATACCGATCTCTGTTTCAGAATTCGCCAGGCCGGCCTGCGCTGCGTTTACACGCCGTTCGCGACGATGATACACCGCGGGCACGTCTCGATCGGCGACGGAGGACGCAAAACCAAAGCCCGGCCGCGCGATAAAGCTTCCATCTTCCTGTTGAAACGCTGGGCCGGGTTCACCAGCCGCGATCCGTACTTCACCGAGAATATGCGGGACTGGCTTTATGCCGATTCACCCACGCCGATTCGAATGTTCGTGCAGGAATTTCCCCCGGCCGTCACGGCATCGCGCGATCTGCTTTTTGTTTCGCATGATCTAAGTTGGAGCGGTGCGCCGATTATTTTGTGGCACGCGTCGAAGTGGTGCAAAGAGCACGGCGCTTTCGTCGTGGTCATGTCTCCCGAAGATGGTCCGATGCGGGAAAATTTTGTCGCAGCGGGCATTCCCGTAATTGTCGATCCTCTTGTTACAGCGGGTCACGAATCGTTCAGAAATTTTGCGCGCGGCTTTGATTGTGTGGTTGCGAGCACAATTTTTGGCGCGCCGGCCATCCGCGCCGCGCAAATGGAAGCTATTCCCAATGTCTGGTGGATTCACGAGGCTCTGGTGGGCGATCATTACCTGCGCCGGGATGCGAAATTGCGTGCCACTGTTAAGCTCGCCGATTTCATCGTAACGCCGGACACTCGCAGCTCCTTGATTTACGAGCCGTTTGCCGACCGCCCAGTGCGTCGGCTGTTTTATGGTGTTCCTGATGTAGCGCAAAAATCCGGACTATCGACGCAGCGCAAAGCTGGTCCGCTGCGGTTTCTTTTGCTCGGTACGATCGAACATCGCAAGGGGCAGGAAATCTTTTTGGAAGCGCTGCGCAAACTTCCCCAGAATGTTCTGGCGAACGCTAACTTTAAGATCGTC
>DATMPQ010000355.1:0-16228 GCA_035567015.1 Chthoniobacterales bacterium
GGTGGAACGATACCGTTCATACGCAGATACTCGATCATCTGCCCGTAGTGATCGAAGCAATGAGCTGCGGCAAACGTTGCCAGGAAGAGGCGCGTGGTCGGCCTGCCACTACCCGAGGTAATCGGTTGGACGAGGTTCGAGCTGTTCAAGGTCGCGACCGATTTGTGGCCGAATGCGAAGGAATCTTTCAAAAACTTAATGATTTCGGCTTTGGCTTTCATGTTGTCCGGGCCTTTGCCGTCGTTGACCGCGTCCGGTGGTTTCTCGCCCGTAATCGGCGACCAAATGAGATAGTTGGACGCGGCGATGTGCTTCAGTTGCTCGCCAAACGTGCGCACACCTTTGTAGTCGCTGCCGGGGAGGTTCAGTTTCTCCGGAGAAAAATCGAACTTGTCCTCCGGCATGGCCTCGGCCACTTCGACGACTTCCTTCTCAACAAGACTAATCTCGCGATCGATCGCCGACGCGATGGTGGGTGGAGTTGACGGTGACGCCGACGCGCCGGCCGCAGGAGAGCTTTTGGCTGCCTGCGTATAAGCTGAAGCCGCAGCGAGGGACAATGCTGCTGTTAGCAGTAGAGAAGTTTGGATGTGTTTCATAGGATTGGGTTCTTCGGGCTAGAGCATGAAAGAACTTGTTCGCGTGATTAGCAAGAAGAGAGATGAATCCGATTGAGACTCATTCGCTACCCCACGCTCACTCGCTCCTACCCTCGTCACTTTACCTTCTATGCCTGCCGCGCCGTAGCGCGTTGGCGTAGGCGGGTCGCTCCTCCCACTCGCTCCATTGAAACTCGCTCGTTGCCCGCACTCGCTCGCTGCTTCCCTCGCAGCTTTACCTTCTATCTCGCTCATCCCATTCGCTCCATTGAAACTCGCTCGTTGCCCACACTCACTCGCTCCTACCCTCGTCACTTTACCTTCTATGTCGCTCATCCCAAAAGCTCCATTCGCCAGGGGGAAATTTGGGTCAGATCTAAAAAGATCACACCCGTTCCGACTCCTGCACTAGACTCGACAGGTGGGAGCGCCGATGGCCGGGTTCGGCACCGGAAGGCAGCCAGTCCCGAACGCAGTCTGAGCGCGTGGTGAGGGCGTGCTACTGGTTCGCCAACCCGAGCGAGTCGATGTTGCCGTTCACCGTGGTCGCGTAGATGCGCCCGCCGGCGACCGCGACCGGCGTCTCGTTCGCCCCGCCCAGGACGAGCGTCGCGAGCGGCTCGCATCCGTCGGTGCACGTAGTCGGGTACGCAAGCACGTCGCCATGCGTATAGATGAAATCGAGCGCGCCGACATAGACGACGCCGTTGGCGATCGTCGGCGTGAAGAGGGTGAGCCCCGACGGCGCCGACGTCCACAGCGGGCTGCACACTGCCTCCCCGCAGCCCGCGACGGCGAAGGCGACGAGCTCCCCGAGCCCCGAGGTCACATAGGCGACTCCGCTTGCGACGGCGATCGCATACGGCCTGGCCGTGACGGTACCCCTCCACTCAATGATGCCGCTGGCCGCATCGATCGCGTACACCGTGCCCTGATAGTCGGCCACCAACACAGAACCACCGGCGACCGTCGGTGCCGCTGTCGGCGAGAACTGCGTACTGGCGACCCAGAGAGGTGCGCACGGCGTGCTACAACTCCCTGGGAATGCGTACACGCCCCGGTCGCCCGAGACGAACACCCGATCGTCCGACACCGCCGGCGCGAAGTTCAGGGGATCGACGACGTTCCGCGGGTTGACCTGGGCCGACCAGAGCTGGGCGCCGGTCGTCGCGTCGAAGGCGTACACGCGACCGTCGTATCCACCGATATAGATGCTCCCATTGGCGAGGGTGGGCGGCGAGTTCGTTCCCAGCCTGCCGACCGGCACCGCCCAGGTGGGTGTGCAGGTCCCAACGCAGCTCGTCGGGAACGCATACAGGTTGCCGTCGAGCGAGGCGGTGTAGACGTGCCCATTCCAGACCGCCGGATCCGAGAACGTGCTGATCCCGGTGTAGATCCAGCGACTCGTGCCGGTCGCGGCGTCCAGCGCCGTGAAGGTCGTCTGTGCCTGCGAAGCAACGTAGAGCACGCCGTCCGAGAGGGCGGGGCCGCTGAGCGGGGCGATCCCTGTACCGTCGCCGGTCATGAACTGCCACTGGAGCGAGAGCCCCGCAACATTCGACCGGTTCAGGATGTACTCGAACGGATCGAACATGGTGTGGTGGGCGTCGAAGCCGTACTGTGGCCACTGGGGCGTCAGCCCCGCGTGTGCCGGGACGGGCGCGAGCATCGTGAGCCACGCGACGAAGGCCTCAGCGCAGAGTTTTCGTCCACCGAGGTGCAAGCAACGAGTCTCCCGCAGCAGGGGCACCGCTGTCAATCGGGGGAACAGAGGATTAAAGTTGCCAAACCCTCAGAAAAGGGGGTCAGAGCTTACTATCGACACTCGCGCCTCTCGGCCGCGGAGCCGTTAAAAGCGTTATATCGTCAATCGACCGAATTGAAATCGGCGAATAGCAAACCTCGACATCTTGACTCCTCGCTTCCCAGCTCGTCGGCCTCTCGGCACTGACCGTCTCATTCTCCGCTCCCAGTGGATTCAGGTCTGGTTGAAGGATGAATCGCTCGAAGACAGCGCTTTTTTAAGAAAACTGAAATTGGGAAACGCTGAAAAGCTGAATGGAGCGAATAGGAGGAGCGACCCGCCTACGCCAACGCGCTACGGCGCGGTAGGCATAGAAGGTAAAGTGACGAGAGTAGGAGCGACTAAGCGTGGGCAGCAAAGGAGTTTCAAATCAAAAACCTATCCGATATAGCGGAGTTCGTGCGACTGGTGCAGGTTGAGCGATGTCGATGCCAATTCAGAGCCTTCACATTGGGATGCACGTGCGGCACCCGCAATACGGCGTCGGTGAGGTGAAAACACTCACCGAGCTCACTGCTGATATTTCCTTCGATGATGTGCGGCGGACGATCGCTCCCGAGTCAGCCGAGCTCACCCCGGCGGAGCCGACCGCAGCGGTGTCCGAGCTGCAGGTGCCGCTGAGCAATTTCATCCGCGAAACTGCGCACGTTATCGTGGAGGCGCTCGGGCTGGAAAAAGATGACACGATTGTGCAAGGCATCGCGAACCGGTGGCAAAGGGGCACCCTCGTGCTGCGCCCGGCTGATGCGTCGGTGCAGGCGAAGGAAGTGCCGCTGGAGACGTTCTTTCACAAGATCGTGATGATGCGCAACAACCTGCGGGTCCTCGAGCAGAAGGTGAACGCGAGTGATAAACTCACTGACGCAGATAAGGTTGACCTGCAGCAATACATCACGCGCTGCTATGGCTCGCTGACCACGTTCAATGTCCTATTCAAGAACAAAGAGGATCAATTTTCTTCCGGGTCCTAACCAGTGGCGGGACTACAGCGCGACCAGCCTTCGTTAATCAACGGCCCGGCCAATAAGAAGTCTCGAAGAAAGCGTGTTCTGAAAACTGAAAAACGGAAAAGCTGAATGGAGCTGATGGGATCAGCGACATAGAAGGTAAAGCGACAAGGGTAGGAGCGAGTGAGTGTGGGCAACGAGCGAGTTTCAATGGAGCAAATGGGATGAGCGACATAGAAGGTAAAGCTGCGAGGGCAGCAGCGAGGGAGCGTGGGCAGCGACGGAGTTTCAAACTCTGATCCTCCTTCGTCCCGCAGCTGCGGGACTACGGCGCGACAAGAAAAGCCGAAACCAGAAGAAGACGACATCATCGCCGCCGAAATCGTCGCTGACGTTCCTGCGAAAGTCCGGAGGAATATGCGTTATCGCTCAATCGCGACTCTGATCAGGGGAAGAGGGGTCAGAGCTAACAATCGACAGTCGCATGGGCTAAAGCCTTTTGGCTATCAGTTAATTGTTAATAGTTGTTGGGACGACGCCATGGCCGAGTCCGTCATTCGAAGGATCAGAGGGCGGCGACGTTCGTATTTTCTCGCAATTCAGTAGCGTTGTCGGTTAGTCTGGCCGCATGCTTCGCGAAATCGCGCCGAACGAAGGACCGATGGAGTCCGCAGTATGCTGATGCCAAGCGTATTGATCATTGAGGATGATGAGGATGGCCGCCGGGCCATTGCCAGGTTGTTCGCGCGGGCAGATTGGAAAGTTTTTGAGGCCGCCGATGGCGATTCCGGAGTGGAACTTGCTCTCCGGAACCGGCCGGAAGTTATTTTATGCGACTTGCTGATGCCGAAATCGAATGGCTTTCAAGTTTGTCGTACCATCCGGCAACAGCTTCAGCCGACCAAGATCATCGTGGTGTCGGGACGGGATTATGCGGTTGATCGCGCCAGTGCGCTGGAAGCCGGGGCGGACGAATTTCTGCTGAAGCCGATTACATGGGAAGTCCTGCGGGAGTCAATCGATCGACTTCTAACGCAGACTCCGCAGCGACCACGAGCGACGACTTCCGCCGACGAACTCGGTTCGGTACTGCCGCGGATAAAGTTGTGGGGCGTGCGCGGCTCGCTCCCGGTGCCGGGGCCGGCGACGAGCCGGTATGGAGGCAATACCAGTTGCGTAGAAGTGCGGGCAGACGGCGAAATTATCGTACTCGACGCAGGCACCGGGATTCGTGGTCTCGGTCTGGCGCTGGAAAAGGAGCTGGGACCGGGGACGATCAAGCTGACTCTTCTCATTACACACACGCACTGGGATCACATCCAGGGTCTGCCGTTCTTTCCCCCTGCCTACAACAGCAAAAACCTGATCCGGATACTAGGTTATGAAGGAGCGCGTGCTGGTCTGGGCACGATTCTGGCCGGCCAGATGGAGACGCCGTTTTTTCCGGTGAGCTTGCATGAATTGCAGAGTCATCTCGCGATCGAAGAACTTAAGGACATGGAGTTTCACATCGGCAAGGTGAAAGTGGAGGCCAAGTTTGCGAATCATCCGGGCATCTGCGTCGCCTTCCGGCTCTTTACCAGCGCTGGATCGATCGCATACATGCCAGACAACGAACCGTACGAGCATCTCAAACTGCAGCTCGCGGCGCAGGATGGAATCGATGGGACCGAAGCGCGAAATTTTGCCGCCGGGGAGCGAGCCAAGATGGTGGAGTTCTTGCGGGATTGCGAAGTGGCAATTCTGGACGCGCAATATACCGATGAGGAATATAAGGGACACATCGGGTGGGGGCACAGTTCACTGAGCAGCGCGGTCGGGCTTGCGCTCGACGCAGATGTGAAAAGGGTTTTCCTTTTCCATCACGATCCCAGTCATGACGATGATATGATCGATCGAATGGTGGAGCAGGCGCGGGACCTAGTTAGGAAAAGCGGAAAGGCAATGGTGATTGAAGGGGCACGGGAAGGCGCTGAGATCGTGCTGGAGTTACCAGCGCAGCGGCAGCTGCGCTGAGTCAATGGTGGCCGGGAGAGAATGGGGCCGTGTCTTCCCGTTAGGAGACCTTCGATAGAGTGTCGATGACTTCGCGAAGCTCTTGCACGTCGAAGGGTTTCGTTAGCATCGTGTCCACCTTGAGCTCCGCGTAGGCCCGCCGGTTTTCGTCGGTCAGGTGGGCGGATAAAACAAGAATCTTGCCGCCAAAATTCACCCCGCGCAGCCGCCGGACTAACTCGATCCCCGACACTTTCGGCATCTTATGGTCGATAATAACAACATCAAAAGGCTGGGGATGATCGGTTACTCTGGCAAGTGCCTCGTCGGCGTTAAAGGCGAGCGTAAGCTGTCGAGCAGGATGACTGAGCGCGAACGCCAGGGCGTGAGCCACGCCAAACTCATCGTCAACGGTAAGAATGTTCAAGGACCTTCGCACAGGCGCTGCATCTCAGCGAGCATGACACGTACCTCGCCTACGAACACATTTGATATTGCGCTTCGCGCTCGTTGAACCGTTAAATCATTAAATCGTTGAATCGTTGAAGCGTTGAGCGCTGAACCGTTAAAACGTTACATCGTGAATCGTGAATCGCTGAAGCGTGCTGGCCGCACGGGTGCGGGTGCCGCCATTGTCAGAATTTCAACCCCGAATAGACACCAATGAACACCAATTCAAAGCGGTCTTACAAAAGGAAGCAAAGGGAACAAAGGTCTTCGTTCCCTTCTGTTGAAAAGTCTTCGTGTGAATTCGCGTTCATTCGTGGTTAAAGCTGTGGCGGGAGGCGTCCCGTCAGCATCTGGTCACGCCCAACTCAAGACGCAGTGTGGTTACCCTCCTCCTCAGTGCGTGGGATTGAATGTGTATCCCTGGGCCACGTCGATCAAGTTGAACAGCGAGCCGCCAATGCCAGCGACAGGAGGGACGGTGTTGGCACGCTGCTGAAGCGTCATCGTGCTGGCGGTGACTTCGTGCAGGCGGTTATCAATCGCACCGGGCTCGTTCACATTGGAGAGTGGCACGTCGATCGTAATCGTGCCGTTCGGGCCGGTCGTCGCCCGGCAGTTCGCTGCAGGCAGCTGGGTGATGCCGGGATATGTCAGCGTCACCCCGCCGCCGACCGCCTGCGCGGCGTTTTCGCCAGCAAAGCACTGTAGCGCGCCGCCGTTGAACGACTCGCCATAGACGAAGAAATTCTTTCCACCATTCGGATCCGTCGTGGATGGAACGAACCATTGGGTAAGCCAGACCAAATCAAGGTCCGGATCCTGAGTGGTTGTCGGCGAGAGAGACAGGTTGTTTAGCTTCATCACTACCTGATAACAAGGGGCGGCGGCCGAACAAGGCGCCGTGGTGAGCAGCCTGATGCTCGAGTTGGTGATGTCGAGCTGAGGCATATTGGCGCTGCTAACACCGTTTACTTCATACTTGCCGTCCCCGGTTGGGTCGGACACGGCGTTGAACGGTGCCAGCCCTGAAATGTTCACGGGGGAGTGCGCCACTAATAACCCGTTGCCGGCGTTCTGCCGGACGAACATGCCGTGCGGGGCAAAGCCTTCGTCAACATTATTCGAGTCGGCGTAACCGATTTCCGCCTCGCCATTTGGACCCATCCGCATTTGCAGAAAATCGCCAAGCGTGCGGTTGCCGTTCTGACCGCCAATGAGAGTGTACATGCTGCCGCGATGGATAAAGTGCTCACTCGCCAGGATTGGCGCGGTAAAGGTTGGAGTGGCAGCGTGCCCGTTCAATGTCTGCACCATCCACAAGGTCCAGTCGCAGGCACAAGAGTCGGGTCCGTTAGAAGGATTCGGTGCAACGCCGGGCGTGCCGTACCAGGCGATGTCCACACGTCCATCGTCCCCAGCTACGGCCCAGGCAAACACGTTGTTGTGGAGGGTGCCCACGGGTGAACCCGATGTCTGAATTTGAATTGGAGCGGCCCAGGTGTTGCCTTGATCGGTGGAAAACGAGTACTCGAGCACGGTGTCGCCGATCACCTGACCGCTGTCATTGATAGGTGCTTGCTCCCACACGGCGTAGAGATTGCCCGCTTTGTCAATTGCCATCGTCGGAAAATTCCCGCCGGTCTTGTTCGACGAGCCAAGGTTCGATACCGGCAGATCAACGCAATTCAAGCCGCTTGGATCGCTTACATTGGGGACAGGCGGGCCAAACGCCACCGGGAAGCAGCGGCCGATCAAAATCCTGTTCAGGAGCGCATCATCGTGGACGACGAAAACATGCTTAACCGGTGTCGGGAGAACGGCGAATTGACCTGGCACGCCCGTAGGCTGACCCAGTGTGGTTGCCACAGGGCTCACCTCGTTGTTGCCCATAATCCCTTCGTCGCAACCCAGCGGATTACTGACTTGATTTGCCGGGCCGAATTGGATCCCAGCAGTCGCCTCCCCGCCTGGCAACGGCGAACGATACATGACGAGAACATTCTGACCGAAGTTCGTCGGTGAGCCGCACATTGCGGGGCTATGTGCGAATTCGTCATTCGTCAGGTAGATGCTGCCGCCGTTGGTCGGGTCGCCGTCGAACGCATACCATTGCCGGTCAACGACTGCGTCCGGAACGCCGGTGTCGCTGCAAGTGAAGGTCGCACCGTGATCGTCCGAGCGGGAAGTACTGAAGTTTGCGAGCGTCAGGTCGGCAAAGTAGAGATGCCCCGCCGAGTCCACACCAGTTTCGGTATCACCGCCGCCAAAGCAGGTGGTGACCTTCCCTTCAAGAGCTATGGCGTCGATAACCCACTTGAAGGTCTTACCGCCGTCGAGGGAGTGCCAGATCCAGCTAGTGTCAGAGGAAAGCGAGCCGGGCACACTGGTGTAAAGGTGGTTCGGATTCGAAGGATCGACCCGCAGGCCTTGTTCGAAGCCAACGCCGCCAATACCGCTGATGATCGGATGCCCGAAGGTGGGCGTGATGTGCCTAGATGTCGGCGCCGCGAAACTGACCATAGCCAGCAAGACGCCAACGGAACAAAGAGTAAAAGCCACGAAGACGCGCGGATTAAAGAGGCCGGACTGCGAAGAGAGATTTTTTTTCATGAGATTTTCCTTTGTTAGCCTCCAGCGGAGACTGTCTCTGAAAATTCGAAAACTTCGGCCCAACCGGATGCTTTTTTTTCAGATCACTCAACCTTCGGTAACGTGAAGCGTTGAAGCGTTGAAGCGTTGAAGCGGGGCGGAAAAAAGAAAACTGATTGCCGAGTCGTTGTTGATGACGATGTGTGCTCAGTCTCTCTGTCTCTTATTCCGTGCGTAACGCGGTAATTGGGTTCACTGCATGGCGCGACGCGCCGGAAGAAAACAGGCGAGGAGTACGGCCACCGCCAGCAACAAACTCGAACTAATCAGCGCGAATGGGGCCTTGCGATCGCTTTCTTTATGGCCGCGCGGCGGTTCGTACGCAGGCGAAGAGTTGCCCGCAGCTTGAGAAAGACAGAATCGAAACTCGAGTAGTAAACCGGCGTTGCGCTCACTCCGCCTCGGGCTCACGAACGCGCGCGGTCCTTCCTTCCGCCATGTCACGTTCAGCCCGTTGAATCGATCGTTCGAACTCGGGCGTAAATTCCAGCTCGTCTTCAATCATGTCGTCGAGCCAGTCGCGGATTTGACGAAGCTCTGCTTGCGAAAGTTTACGCAGTTCGGCTTCCATTAGCTCGACTTTGCTCACAAGCAGATGATGGAAGGGATCGTTCTCAACTTCAAGCTCGACCCGTAACGCAGCCACCGCCCATGCCCAGTTGGAACTCGCTCGTTACCCACGCTCGCTCACTGTTTCCGTCGCAGTCCGGCAGCTGCCGGATCGCTCATCCCAATCGCTCCGTTGAAACTCGCTCGTTGCCCACACTCGCTCGCTGCTCCCCTCGCAGCTTTACCTTCTATGTCGTTCGTCCCATTCGCTCCATTCGCCGAAATCGCGGCTGATTCAAAGCGCTGATATCGATCCTGTGAAAATTGTCGGGGTAGAAAAGAGCAGACGATACGAAAAAGAAGACTTCGCCCGCCACGGTCGCCACGGCGACCAGGACGGGCAGGCCGAGCCGGGCATTTAACATTGCGCTTCGCGGACGGAACAGAACGCGCGTTCGAAAAGCTCGCTTTCTCATAATCATTCGCAATATGGTCTGGTGCGTTCCAGACCAGCGCACTTTTCGTTATGCCATACGAACCGATCGAAAACTATGGAGTGATAGGAGACCTGCAAACGGTTGCTTTGGTCGGGATGAATGGGTCGATCGATTTCATGTGCTTTCCGCACTTCGATTCGCCTTCGATTTTCGCTGCGTTGCTCGATGATAAGAAGGGCGGCTACTTTCAACTCGCGCCCATCCTCAGAGGAGAGCACCGCAAGCAAATTTATTTCCCTGATACAAATATGCTTCTCACGCGGTTTCTATCGGCCGATGGGGTCGCGGAAGTGTCTGATTTCATGACGATCAAGGCAGAGGGTCGCGCTCACCACTTGGTCCGTCGGGCCAAGGCGGTGCGCGGCGACTTGAGCTTCCGCATGATCTGCGCCCCGGCGTTCGATTACGGGCGTGCCGGCCACAAGGTCGAGGCGAAACGCGGCGAAGTGCTCTTCACCAGTGAGGCGGTAGACCGTCTCGCGCTACGGCTGCGAACGAGCCTGCCTGTGCGAATCGAGAACGGCGCGGTCATTGCCGAATTCAAGCTAGCAGCGGGTGAAACCGCGGCCTTTGTCCTGGAAAACGCCGGGGAAAGCCAGGGAGCGGCGGCAGATCCGGATTACGTGGTGGCGGCTTTCAAAGAGACGATGAACTTCTGGCGACGATGGGTTCGCAAGTCTTCCTACAAAGGCCGCTGGCGCGAGATGGTGAATCGGTCGGCGCTCACTCTCAAACTTCTGACTTATGCGCCTACCGGGGCACTCGTCGCCGCGCCGACTTTCGGCCTGCCGGAGGAAATCGGAGGCGAACGCAACTGGGACTATCGATTCACCTGGATCCGTGACGCTTCATTCACGGTCTACGGCTTGATGCGTCTCGGCTATACCGAGGAAGCGGCGGCGTTCATGAGCTGGATCGAGGATCGCTGTCACGACTGCAGCTCGGATGGCGCTTTACAGATCATGTACGGCCTGGATGGGCGCCGCGAGCTAATCGAAGAAACGTTGCTGCATTGGGAAGGTTACGCCCGCTCTTCTCCGGTACGGATCGGCAATGGCGCGGCCGGACAATTGCAGCTCGATATTTACGGCGAACTTATGGATTCGGTTTACATCTACAATAAATTCGGCCAGCCGATCTCCTATGATCTCTGGCAAAGTCTCGTCCGGGTAACGGACTGGCTTTGCGCCAACTGGCAGCAGCCTGACGAAGGCATTTGGGAAGTGCGCGGCGGACGACGCGAATTCCTTTACTCGCGGTTAATGGCCTGGGTGGCGGTCGATCGCGCGGTCCGGCTGTCGCTCAAGCGATCATTCCCCGCGCCGCTCGCACGCTGGCTTCGCGTGCGCGACGAGATTTACACCGATATCTACCGGAATTTTTGGAGCGCCGACCTTCATTCATTCGTCCAATACAAAGGAGCACAGACCGTCGACGCCTCCACTTTATTGATGCCGTTGGTGAAATTCAGCGGCCCGACGGATCCGCGCTGGCTCTCAACTTTGGGAGCGATCGAAAATTCATTGGTGGAAGATTCACTAGTCTATCGTTATAACATCGGCGATTCGGCTGCCGATGGTCTCTCGGGCAAGGAAGGGACGTTCAATATGTGTTCGTTCTGGTTTGTGGAATGCCTCTCGCGCGCCGGCGATCTTGAGAAGGCGCGCTTCTTTTTCGAAAAGGCGATCGGTTACGCCAATCACCTCGGCCTTTATTCGGAGGAACTTGGTGCAAGTGGTGAGCATCTTGGAAATTTTCCCCAGGCGTTCACCCATTTAGCATTGATCAGCACGGCTTATAACCTGGATCGGACCCTCTCCGGTCTGAAGTGAAGTGACAGAGGGGTCATCAGAGCTACTAATCGACACTGGCTGAAAGCCCAGAAGACAGAGATCAGAACTGCGGAACTGAGGCGCGGGCTTTTTGCTCTTCTTCTGCTTTGAGTTTCGCTTCGTGCTGACGCGCGATTGGCAACTCGAGTCGGACGATCATGCTGCTGCGACCCCAAAGAATTGCACGATCGTTACTACCTTTATTCGATTAGCAATGCGCAACGTTATACCCGTTTCCATGCCAGCATCATACCGTCTCGCACGGTCAGGCAGACATTCTCAACTCGCGGGTCGGATTGGATGAAACGGTTAAAGGCAACGATGGCGTGGTCATCAGCATCGTTCGGATGCAGGACTTTGCCGCTCCACAGGACGTTGTCGGCCACGATCAGTCCGCCTGGCTTGAGCAATGGCAGGCATGCTTCGTAATAATTTGCGTAGTTAGGCTTGTCGGCGTCGATAAAGACCAGATCGAGCGGGCCAGTTAGCGTCTTGATCGTCTCCAAAGCAGGTCCCATTCGGATCGTGATTTTGTTTCCGTGCAGGCTTTCCGCAAAGTATCGGCGCGCGATCGCCTCGGCTTTCGGGTCGATTTCACACGTGATCAGACGACCCTCCTCTGGTAAAGCTTCAGCCATCATCAACGTGCTGTAGCCGGTGAACATTCCGAGCTCGAGCACCATTCGGGCGCCCGTCAGGCGGACCAGCATTTTGAGAAAACGACCCTCGATGAGGTCTACCTGCATCTCAGGCCACTTCATCTCCCGGTAAGTTTCTTCCCGGAGACGAGCGTACAAATCGGTTTCGGGCTCGGTGTGATCACGAGCGAACTGCTCGACTGCGGCATCGATGAATCGGTCCATAAATGTTAATCAAGCATTCCCCAGATGCAGGAACGGAGAAAGTAGAGAGTTACGCACCCTGCTAGAGAAGGGGCAAGGGGCAGTCCTTTTTTCTTATTGCTGGAAAAACAGAGCAGCCATATGCCACTATACGAAGTGACGCAAAATGAATTCCGACGAATCCAAGCGTGACCCGCCTACGCAAATCTGCGGCGCGGCAGGCAAAGCTGGGCTACAAAGGAGCTAGTATGAGGAAGAAATCCAAAAAGAAATGGCTGAGCAAGCCTGAAGAACACGATTATCCGGCAGCGGAATCGTACTTAACGCTTCTTTATGATGAGAAAACCGCGGCGAAGTATGCCAAAGCCCTGTCCCGTGCGCCTATGACGTCGTTTGCGGCGAAAGATATTTTTCGCGCCTCACGGTTACCTTTATTGGGCGTAACCAATTCTCACGTCCGAAAAAATCATATGAAAATCGCGGCCGGCAAGAAGCTTTCACCGCTGCTGCTCGTCAGAGATCCAAGCAAAGGGAAACTCGTCATCGCAGATGGCTATCACCGAATGTGCGCCGTCTATTTGTTTGATGAGGATACTTTCGTACCTTGCAAAATCGTTTAGCAACGATGTCGTAGCCGCTTATTCCGTGCGTAACGCGGTAATTGGATTCACGTGCATGGCGCGACGCGCCGGAAGAAAACAGGCCAGGAGTGCGGCCACCGCGAGCAACAAACTCGAACTAATCAGCGCGAATGGATCGCTTGGACTTACTTCGTACAAGATTTGCGAGAGCACACGTCCCGCACCTAATGAAAGCAGAAGTCCGACACTGACCGCAAGCGCCGTCTGCATCGCGCCCTGGCGCATGATGAGCGCGAAAACATCCTTACGATGCGCGCCGAGCGCCATGCGAATGCCGATTTCGCGGGTGCGACATGCGACCGCGTACGCTTTCACGCCGTAAACGCCGACGATCGCAAGAAGAAGCGCGACTGCGCCGAAGGCGCCGAAGAGGGTTGCACCCAATTTAACGATCCAAAGGCCGACGCTTCTTTCCATCAGATCAACCCATGGTGCGATGGTCAGAATCGGAAGGTCTGGATCGATTTCGCGCAAGGTGGAGCGCATGGTCGGGATCATCCCGGCTACCACTTGTCGATCCAGAGTGTTGAATCGAACGTGTAGGACCACATCGCCGCTGTAGCCTTGCGCGAATGGAACAAACAATCGCGTAAGCGGCGTGTCGTTTTGCACATCATGGCGATGTGTGCCGACAACTCCGATGACTTCCATGTCGTTAGGCGAGCCATCCTTCGGTGGAATGGTGTAGCGAACATGCTGGCCGACCGCATCCTCCTTTGGAAAAAGCTTCTTCGCCATCGCTTCGTCGATGATGGCGACGCGCCGTCCGTCTTTGTCCTCGCATTCGGCTTGCGTGAAATCGCGCCCCCGCAACAACTTCACGCCGATCGCGTCGAAATATCCCGGCGTGCTCGCGGTATAGAGCGCGGTTGCGCCGGGATCGGGCGCTTTCGGATCGTTGGACAATGTTGCCCGCGTTGACATGATCCGGCGCGTGTTGGTGAAATTGTTGTAAGGCAGCATTGTGGCAACGCCGGTTGCGGTAACGCCGGGCAGTTCGCGCGCGCGTCGCGCGATGTTGAAGATCTCACGTCGCGCCTCCGCCGGTTCTTTCTTCACCAGGGTGAAATCTATGTCGCTGATTAGGTCACCGGCGGCAACGAACCCGGGATTCAAGCCCGCGGCTTTCAGCGCGCCACGGAAAAATAATCCGGCGGCGAACAGCAGCATGAGCGAGAGCGCGATTTGCGCCATGACCGAGATATGCCGCGGCGCAAAGAAACGACTGAACCCTCCGATGCGCGCAGGCTCGCCGACTTGTTGTTTCAAGTCCTTAACCAGATCGGCACGCGTCGCTTTGAGGGCGGGGCCGAGGCTAAATAGCACCGCGGCGAGTAGGCAAAACAGAAACGTCGCTGCGAGCACGGCTGCGTCTGGCGAAAGATCGACAATGAACGAAAAGTTCACGTTGTTGAGCAAAGTGGCGAGCGAATGGAGCAGGAGATTGTTGCACCAGACACTGAGAACGAGCCCGACTACTCCGCCACAAATCGCGAGCAAGAGACCTTCGCAAAGCAGCTGCCTAATGATTCGCCAGCGCGACGCGCCGAGAGCGATGCGCAAGGCGATCTCTTTCGTACGCGCGGTGCCGCGAGCGAGCAACATGTTCGCCAGATTCAGGCATGCGATGAGCAGGACCGCGCAGGCCATCGCCATCAGCAACGTGCCGATCAACGTGATCGGGCCGTCATCCTCCGGGGATGTGCTCAGGCTGAAACGCGACGGCTTCTGAATTTGCACTTCACGCGCAAATTCGGAATCAACCGCTTGCATGGCATTGAACCGTTGCGACAAGACCGGCAGCCGCGACTTCGCGGTCTCGATCGTTAGGCCGGGCCGCATTCGGCCGGTGAGATTCAGCGCATAATTTTTTGGATTCGCCAGATCGTGCATCGTCTCGGAATCGCCAAAGGCGGAGCCGAGCTGCGAACGAATGCCGAGCGGCACCCAAATATCAGGCGCAATCAACGCGCTCGCGCCGCTGAATCCATCCGGCGTAATACCGATCACGGTGTAAGGCTGGCCATTGACTTGGAGCGTACTGCCGACAAAATCGTTGCGACCGCCCTGGCGCTTCCAAAATCCGTAGCTCGCTACTACCACCGCAATGTTCGCGTTCGGTTTGCATTCTTCGGCGTTATAGAATCGTCCGCGAAATGGCTGGACACCCATTAGCGAGAAAAAGTTCTCCGACGTGAGGAACGCGAAGCTGCGCCGCATATCGTGATCGCGTCCGATACCGGCCACCGCGAACTCGAGTGCGGCAAGATCGACAAACAGGTCGGCGCTGTTCTCACGTAGCTCGCGATATTCATTGTAGGAGAACTGCCGATAATCGTGACTGGCATTTTGGCGGCAGTTGAAAACGTTCACGACTTCCTGCGGTCGCAGCGGGACCATGGGATGGAGAACCACGCTGTTAATTAGCGCAAAAATGGCGGAGTTAACTCCGATCGCCAACGAGAGCGTCAATACCGCTACGGCCGTGAATCCTGGTGCCTTAAGAAGCTGCCGCAACGCGAACTTGAAATCCTGGATCATGAAAACCTCGGTTTTTCATTGAGATGCGTCAGCGGTGATTTTGGATTCAAAAAATACGCACGAAGTCTAGATTGCGCCTCGCGCTAGTCGAAGCGTTGCCTCCTTCGTCCCGCAGCCGCGGGGCTCCGGCGCGCAGGGAAGCGTTGAAGTGTTGAACCGTCAAAGCGTTGAAGCGTTCGGTCTTCGTCCCGCAGCCGCGGACTCCGCAGCGCGGCGTCCCTACCATTCCTGTAGAGGCAGCCGTGTCGGCTGCAGGGGGAATCGAGGAGACGCAGGCGACACGCCTGCCGCTACAGTGGAGGCCGCTACGACGGTAACCCGTGGCGCGCGATCATCTCCATCTGTTCGCAAAAACGATCCAGCTCGCCGAGCGTGGTGTAAACGTTGGGCGTGATCCGAATGCCCTGAAACTCTTCGTGAACGATGGGCACGGTGAAGATGTGATGTTTATCGAACAGATACTTAACAACGGCGTCGGGGTTTGTCCCTTCGATGTGAACGTTCGCAATGGCGCACGATTGATTCGGATCGAACGAAGTGTTGAAGCGAACCTTGGGCACATCTTTGAGCCGGTTCATCCAGTAACGTGACAGGTAACGCAATCGCGCTTCTTTGCGTTTGCCGCCGATCCCGTTGTGAAACAGGAGCGACTCGCCAATCGCCAGTTTTGGCGCAGCCGAGTGCGTGCCGATCTCTTCGAACTTGCGGATGTCCGATGCTTGCTTGGATTCCGCGGCCATCAACGGCCAGATCTTTTCGATCTTATCGCGTTTGACGTAAAGCATGCCCGTGCCTTTGGGAGCGTACAACCACTTATGCAGGCTGGTGCCGAAGTAATCGCAACCCAGGTCCTTCTGTTTGAAATCGAACTGCGCGAAGGAA
>DATMPQ010000356.1:0-5852 GCA_035567015.1 Chthoniobacterales bacterium
GTGCCTAACAACGACTTTCTCCATCCGGACACCTTCAACAAGCTTTTCACCTTGCACGGCACGACGATGATTTTCCTCGTCGCCATGCCGGCGCTGTTCGGCTTCGTAAATTACGTCTTGCCATTGCAGGTCGGCGCGCGTGACATGGCGTTCCCGCGCCTGAACGCTTTTGGGTATTGGTGCCAGCCGTTTGGTGGAATTCTTTTGCACTTTAGTATTCTCGCCGGTGGCGCTCCGGCGGTCGGCTGGTTCTCCTATGCGCCGTTGAGTGAGACGCCCTATTCTTCAACCCCCGGAATCGACTATTGGGCGGTAGCGCTCTTTGTCCTGGGTCTCGGCACGATTAGTTTCGCGATTAACACCATCGCCACCGTGATCTCCTGTCGCGGGCCAGGCGTGACAATGCGACGCCTGCCTCTCTTTACCTGGATGAATTTTATCAACTCTTTTCTCATCCTGATAGCGCTGCCGGTATTGAACGCCGGCCTGGCCATGATCCTGATTGATCGGCAGCTCGAGGGGCATTTCTTCCTGCCATTCCGCGGGGGTTCAGCCGTTCTCTGGCAACACATCTTTTGGGCCTTTGGCCATCCGGAAGTTTATATAGTGGTTCTTCCTGCATTCGGCATGGTCTCGGAAATCATTCCGGTTTTTTCACGTAAACCGATCTTCGGTTACGAATTTGTCGCCGCCTCCACTGTCGCCATCGTGGTGCTGAGCTCGCTGGTGTGGGGCCACCATATGTTCACCGTCGGCATGGGCCGGCCGATGGACCTCTTCTTCATTATCACGTCCATGCTGATCGCAATCCCGACGGGCGTGAAAGTCTTGAACTGGAGCGCGACTATGTTCGGCGGGCGCATCCGGTTTGACGTGCCGATGCTGTTTTGTATCGCCTTTCTTATTCAGTTCACACTCGCCGGCCTAACCGGAGTCAGCCACGCGAGCGCGGCGCTCGATTGGCAGACTAAGAACAGCTACTTCCTCGTCGCGCATTTTCACTTTGTCTTCGTCGGCGCCATCGTGTTCGCGATGCTCGGTGCGCTGCCATATTGGTTCCCGAAAATGAGCGGCCGGATGATGTCGGAATCGTTAGGCCGCTGGACGTTCTGGCTATGGGTCGTCGGCTTCAACATGACCTTCATCATCCAGCACGTCCTCGGTCTCTACGGCATGCCGCGTCGCATCTTTACTTATCCGGACATACCCGGCTGGGGTTGGATGAACATGCTTTCTACTATCGGCGTGTTCTTCATGGGCGCCGGGTCGCTGGTGTTGCTTTGGAATATCGCGCATTCGTTCTTCCGAGGAAGAGTAGCGGGCGACAATCCATGGAACGCGTGGACGCTCGAATGGGCGACCAGTTCACCGCCGCCGCATGAAAACTTTGTCGCGCTGCCACCGATCCACAGCCGCCGACCGCTGTGGGACGTCGCCAATCCGGATCGGCCGGATCCAGTCGTTGGCGACGATCAGGTTTTCCTTCCCGATCACAATAAGACCGGCATCCTCGCCTTCATTTTCTCCGAAGTCGGGTTCTTCGGCACCCTAATCCTCGCCTATTTATATTTCTACGCCCACCCGCAGGCCGGTCCCGGACCCAAGGAGCTCGATGTCCAGCGGACGCTGGTTTTTAGCGTTTGCCTTTTCGCGAGCAGTTTTACTTTTTGGCGATCCGAGATTGCGATGAGCAAACGGAATCGCGGCCCCATGCTTGGTTGGCTCACGCTCACGATCGCGCTCGGTGGCGTCTTTCTGGTCGGCCAGGGAATGGAGTATTGGAAATTGTTTCAGACCGGAGTCGATGTCAGCACAAACCTTTTCTCAACAACCTTCTTCACTCTTACCGGCTTTCACGGTTTGCATGTGCTCCTCGGTCTGGTCGCACTTCTGATTTTTCTCTGGCTTGCCTGGCGAGGCGATTTTGCTTTGGGCAGCGAACCCGCGTTCGCAGCCGCGGGGTACTACTGGCATTTCGTCGATATCGTTTGGGTTTTTGTTTTGCTCACCGTTTACATCCTTCCGCTTCTGCGATGACTACATACCAATTCCTCACGACCGCCTGGAGATGGAATTCCATTCTCCTGATTTTTTGCGCGCTTGCTCTCGCGGGATATTTTCTCGCCTTTCGGCGACGGGGCCGGCCCGCCTATTTTGGCGCTGCGCTCGTCGTATTTCTTTTGGCTCTTACCTCACCGGTGAATGCGTTAGCCGACGGCTATCTTTTCAGCGCGCATATGGTTCAGCACATTCTGCTCGTGCTCATCGTTCCCGCGCTCTTGTTGTTAAGTTTGCCTCGGTCGTTTTCGCTTCCGCGCCCACTCATAGCCTTCACTCATCCGTTGATCGGTTGGCTCGCCGGCGTTGGTGCGATGTGGCTCTGGCACGTGCCCGCGCTCTGCAACGCGGCGACAACGTCAAGGGCCATTTCCGCGATTCAGACGACCTCGCTGCTATTAATGGGAAGCGTGTTCTGGTGGCAGGTGCTCGCGCCGCGTGAAACGGAACGACTCTCACCGGGCGTGGGAATTGTTTATCTGTTTACCGCATGCACGGCCTGCAGCATCCTGGGCATCATTCTGACCTTCGCGCCGGTTTCGATTTGTTCGGTTTACCAACACCCTGTCGATCGTTTGGGGATGCTTGGTACCATCCGCGGCTGGGGCCTAACGAGTGACAGAGATCAGCAGATCGGCGGACTGCTGATGTGGGTTCCGATGTGCTTGATTTATCTTGCTGCAATTCTGGCGCAGCTCGCTCGCTGGCATTCGGATGCTGCCCCGCAGACGGAGGAATTTAATGCCTGACGAACAATCACCCTTTGCCCATCCGAAGTGGGAACCTCTCCCGCCGGAACACCTGCCACGGCCTACCTATTTCCCCGCCGGTTTGGCGATGGGAATCGCCTTTCTCTTTTGGGGCTTGATCACTTCGTGGGTCACTTTCGTTGTCGGCCTTGCGCTCTTCATTGCCTCGCTCGCTGGATGGATCACAGAAATTCGTTATGAACGAAAACATCGCTGACCACTCATCTCTCGACGTAGGAACGCCTGAGGAAATCAGCCGTCGCCGCTTTCTCGAAAAACTTTCGATCGGCCTCGCTGGCTTTTGCGCTGCCGTCGTCGGAATTCCGCTGGTTGGTTTCATCATCGCGCCGTTGTTTCGCAAGCCCCCCGCCAAATGGGTAACTCTTGGCAAAGTTGACGAGTTCCAGATTGGCAAGACCGTTAGCGTGCCGGTGGTCGATTCCTCATCCCTGCCTTGGGCCGGAATTACAGCCAAGAGTGCGGTTTGGCTGCGACGCGAGAACGACTCCAGCTTCGTCGTATTTTCGGCCAACTGTACTCATCTTGGTTGTCCGGTACGCTGGATGGATGGCGCAGACCTTTTTATGTGCCCCTGTCATGGCGGAGTCTATTATAAAGACGGAAGTGTGGCCGCCGGTCCTCCACCTCGCCCGCTCGTTCGCTACCAGGTACGGGTCGAAAATGGTGAAGTGAAAATGAACCCAGTTGTGGTGCCGATCTCCACCACTTTATGAAGCAACTTTTCCGAACAGTCTGGCTTTGGCTGGACGATCGCATCGGGATCAGCGTCCTGCTCAAGCCGATGAAGCACATCGCGCCGCAGGACGCCAAATGGTGGTACGTTTTCGGAACCGCGACCCTGATTGCTTTCATCGTCCAAGTAGCGAGCGGCGTAGCGCTGGCGTTTTCTTTTATCCCTTCGTCTTCGCAAGCCTACGAGACGCTTGTCTTCATCACGAACGACGCGCCCTTCGGTAGCTTTCTGCGCGGACTCCATTACTACGGCGCTTCGGCCATGGTGCTAATGGTCGGAGCTCACATGGCGCAAACGTTTTTGTTTGGTTCCTACAAATTCCCGCGCGAGATGACCTGGACGACTGGTGTGTGCCTGCTCGGGTTCACGCTCGCCATGGGATTCACCGGCCAACTATTGCGCTGGGATCAAACCGCGGCCTGGTCGGTAGTAGTAGCAGCTGAACAAGCTGGTCGCGTTCCCTTGATCGGCGAATGGTTGGCTCATTTCATTTTGGGAGGAAACACGATTGGCGGCGCGACCTTGAGCCGATTTTTCGCGATCCACGTCTTTGTCCTCCCCGGAATCATGTTCGGCTTCATCGGTCTGCATCTCTGGCTCGTCTTGCGCCACGGAATTTCCGAGCCGCCGACTGCGGGCAAACCGGTTAACCCGGAGACGTATCGTAAGGAATATGACGAACTGCTAAAAAAAAGCGGGCGTCCATTCTGGCCCGACCTAGCCTGGCGCGATGTTATCGTTTGCACCGCGCTTATCCTGACCATAGCGCTGCTTGCGCATTTCATCGGGCCGCCCGCGCTCGACAAGCCTCCTGATCCAAGCGTACTCGACGCCGATCCGCGCCCTGACTGGTATCTTCTCTGGTACTTCGCGCTTCTCGCGTTGATCCCGGTCAGCATTGAAGGCTACGTCATGATTCTGATGCCGGTTCTTCTCGGCCTGCTGTTGCTGATTATTCCCGTCCTGAATCATAAGGGAGAACGCGCCGCGTCTCGGCGCCCATGGGCTATTGCGGTCGTGTGTCTGTCGGTGATTATGATCGGGGCGCTCTGGGTTCAAGGGCAGCAATCGCCGTGGTCGCCAAATTTCCAAGCGTTGCCGCTCAGCGAAAAAGTTGTTGGGGCAACAAGCGGGCCGGTTTTCCAAGGCGCGCAGCTTTTTCACGACAAAGCTTGTCTTAATTGTCACCTCATCCAGGGTTACGGCGGTCGCCGCGGGCCCGATCTCACCCACATCGCCGACAAATTGACCCATGACAATATGGTCATCCGCATCGTCAATGGCGGAAACAACATGCCGGCGTTCGGCAGCTCGCTTAAGCCGCAGGAGGTCGAGGCATTGGTCGCTTTTTTGCAATCGCGCAAGCGTCCACTCCGACCGCAAGATCAATCGCCGATGGCACAAAATTAACTCTTTCAAAGATGGTCAACCCTCAAATTTTTTTGCGCTTTACCGGTGCCCTTAAAAAAAGTAGCAACGAAGATTGCTGCTCACACGATTGAAACGATATGGGGTCGCTTACTGCCTTGCTCTCGAAATGGCCGCTCATTCGGCAAATTCGTGAACATGTCGACGGTACTGGTCTCGAGGCGATGTCGGATAAAACGCGCGCGATGCACGCACGGATCGATAATGCGCAAGTCGCGCGTTCCGTTTGCCCCTACTGCGGAGTCGGTTGCGGGCAGCTGATTTTTCACAAAGACGGCAAACTGATTTCGATCGAAGGCGATCCGGAGAGCCCGATCAGTCAGGGTAATCTTTGTCCGAAAGGCGCAGCGTCGTATCAATTGCTCACGCACGATCGGCGCGAGACGAAAATGAAATATCGCGCGCCGCGCGCGAAAGAGTGGACGGAAATTTCGCTCGATCGCGCGATGGACATGGTGGCGGACCGCGTTTGGGAATCGCGCAAGCGCACATTCGTGCACAAACAAAACGGCGCGACCATCAATCACACGACCGCGATCTGTCATCTCGGCGGCGCCACCCTCGACAACGAAGAAAATTATCTCATAAGAAAACTGTTCACTCTCGGCCTGGGGATGGTCTGCATATCCAACCAGGCGCGGATATGACATAGCAGCACGGTGCCCGGTCTGGGCACCTCCTTCGGCCGGGGCGGAGCTACAACCGCGCAACAAGATCTCGCCAACGCCGATTGCATTTTAATCGAAGGCTCGTCCATGGCCGAAGCCCACCCGGTCGGCTTCCGCTGGGTGATGAAAGCAAAGGAGCGCGGCGCGACCATCATTCATGTCGATCCGAGATTTTCGCGAACGAGCGCGCTGGCC
>DATMPQ010000357.1:0-4302 GCA_035567015.1 Chthoniobacterales bacterium
CGGGCTTCGAGCCGCCGGATTTTCTTGGTGAGATTCTTAAGCTTCATATGGGATAAATAGTGAGTGACCGCGCCAACCGCGAAATACGAATGGCGGATTGGATTTCGAGTTAATAGCGAGATCGCGTTAATGTCACGACATTTGTTGCCCTTGCTCATTTCGAAAACCGGGCCGACCCGGATTGGCTCCATCTAGCACTGTTAAAAAGCTGATCGCGCTGTTGAGGAAGAGCGCCGCTAGGCGCGAGATGTGTATAGAAACCAGATTTTAAACGGTCCGAGCTCCGGAGGAGCGGCATGGAAGAATCGGTTTGCGGCTTTTTATGCCGCTCCTAACGGAGCTTGGCGTCTTCGGGAATTGGATTTCTACAGACATGCCGCGTCTACAGCGCTCACCCGGCTCACCATGCGGGCTTTTCAACAGAGCTGCTCCATCTTTTGTCTTCAGCAAAGTAGTCAGCTATCGACATTAGCGACGGGCTGCAAAGCAAGCGCGATGCGACCGTCGTCGAATGTCCCAGGTGCGAATTCGGGAAAAAGGTGAGGATGGAAAATCCCAGTGAGCAGCTCGAGGCTATCCACGATCCGCGGCCCCGGTCGCGCGAAATAAGCACTGGCATCGACGAGATAAATTGCGCCGTTACGCGCTGCGGGAAGCGAATCGAAGTGGGGAAAACGCCGGAGCAACTCGAACTCGGTACGTGCCCGCGCGACCTTGTATCCGCACAAGGCCAGGACAATGATGTCGGGCTCGGCATCGAGCACCTGTTCCCAGACAATCTGTACGGAGCGACTATGTTTGCGGCCTAACGGATCGTGTCCACCCGCGATCTCGACCAGCTCCGGTCCCCAATGACCCGAGCAAAACGGCGGATCGACCCATTCCATCAAAAAGCAACGAGGACGTTGCGCAATAGGCAATGCCCGGCGGCGAACGGATTCCACACGTTCCAACAAATGTGTGACAAGTTTGTCTGCGCGCGCCGGGACACCGCACAACTCGGCGACGCGCCGAATATCATCGAAGATGTCCAACAAACTCGACGGCTCGAGATTCACGACCTGAGTCGGGCCCGGCAACGTCGCGGCCAGTCGAGCTACCGTGCCGTAACCGACCGCACACACATCGCATAACTTTTGCGTGAGGATTACATCCGGTTGCAGCTCGCGCAGAAGCGGTTCGTCAATCGTATAGATCGTGCCGTTATCGTGCAACGCGTGGCGCACCCACTCATCCACGGCAGCGCTTGTCAGACCAGCCTGATGGATCGGGCAATGGGTCACTCGCGGGCGCTTGCCGGCCTCGGCTGGATAGTCGCACTCATGCGAAACGCCCACCACTTCCTGCATGAGACCGAGCGCGGCTGCGATCTCCGTGGCAGCGGGCACAAGCGACACGATGCGGCGCGATTTCATCTCCAAGTCTAAATGTAGAGAACGGTCTTCTCTATGGTGAACAAAAAAGGGGCGGACGCGATGTCGCGCCAGCCCCTTTATTTCGGCGATCAGTCCTTCTATCCCGCCAGAGGAAGAAACTCCTCGCGTACAATCTTGCCGTCTTTGACGGTGTACACGCCAACCTCCGACAGTTGCATTCGCTTCTTCGAATTCTTGTCCGTCACGTCGATATCGTACTGAACCACGAATCGATCATGCGCCACGAACGGTCCGCTAACTTTCGCGCTGTGCACCTGCATGTTCTCCAGCCACCAATCGGTCTTCCCGCGAACGCCGTCTATGCCACGCGTTTCGGGTGAGCTGCCGTCCATCGTGCGCGCCTCCAGGCTTACGATGCCCTTGTCATAAAGTGAATCGATCGCTTCCTTCCACGCTTGCTTGCGGGTTAGCTCTACCACTTTCTTTGCAACTTCTTCAGTATTCATTTTTGTCTCCTGTTCTTAGTTTACGATTTACCTGCTGAAAAATTTCTCCAATTTGTCGAGCGCGCTGTTCCAGCCCCGCGTGTGACCGTCGCGTGACTCCTCGTTTGGCAGTTTCTCGTGGGTTAAGCGGAGCTCAGTGCCGTCGCCGGCGTCGTCCAGTTCCACCGTCACGATGCTGACATGGCTTTCCCAATCCTCATCGTCTTCCCATTGCCAGGTGAACACGATTTTCTTGCCGGGCTGCAGCTCGCGGTATTCGCCAAGGCACGTCATCTTCTCGCCTTCCGGATTGCTGAGGTCCCAACGGAACTTTCCGCCCACGCGCGCGTCGGCGATGAGATCGTGAGTCTGAACATTCTCCGGGCCGAACCATTGTTTTAGTTGTGCCGGATCGGTCCAGGCGGCGTAGACGCGATCGCGCGGAGCTTTGATCACGCGTGTAATTTCCAATTTGATAATTTTTTCTGTTTTCATGCGTGTTCTGGACACGGTAGTTCGACGTATTTCGGCCGCGCCGTAACAAATGCAACTGCAAGCAAGCTTGCGATCAAAAGATCGAAGGTCACCGGCGGAATGAGCGAAAAGTATGTCCAAACCAGACAGGCGTGAGCGAGATTGGCAAAGATAAACAGCATCACGATCGGCCTCAGTCGTCCGGCCTCATTCTTTGCAAGCGAAGCGACCTGCCACAGCAGAACGGCTTCGATCACGCCACTCAAAATCGCGAGCAAACCATAACCCACGTACAAATCCCAATAACTGTGATGCTGGCTAGCGGCGATTGCGGCAATGGGAGACGGACCGCGACCGATCGACGACAAGAACAACGAGCCGTGAGCCGCGTACTGAATAAATGCGAGCACTGACGCGACGCGCAAAATGATTGACGCCTTATCCGACTGCGCCTTGCTCGCGCTGTCTGTTTTTGGGTCGAGCGAGTTCATTTGCCCTCGACGAATCGCTTCAATTCCGAACCAATGAGTTGCGTCCAACCGGTCTCGAAATTCTTTGGCGCAAAGGCTGGCGTCTTTGGAAAAGTTTCGATTCCGCGGTGCGTCAACTTCAATCGTGTTTTCTCACCTTCGCCGAATAACTCGAACGTGACCAACGAATTGCCCGGTTCCCCTTTGTATCGCCAGGAGTAAGCGATCTTCTTTTGCGGAATCACTTCGGTAATCCGGCAAAGATGATGATAGGTCGTGCCTTCATGCTCGACAGTGAATTCAAATTCAAAACCCACCTCGGGCTTGAATTCCTTCAGGTCGAAATACCAGCGTCGCATATCCTCCACATCGGTGAGCGCCTTCCAAACCTGCGCGACCGGCGCATTAAGAGTCCGCTCAATCACCAGCGGCTCGGGTTTTGTGGCGAGAAGTTCTCCAAGGCGCTCCAAACTCTGCGTCATGCCCGCTTCAAATCCGCCGACGTATTTACTCGCCTCGGCGGTTGCTTTGATCAGGCGCGATTTCATCGTGAGCCTGGTTTTGCCGTTCCGCTCGACGAGCGTCAAAGTGTGCCGAAACTCAAACATCAGCTTCCCTTTGTCGTCCAAAGCACCGGTCGTTGTCACTAGCCGTTCGGGCGGGACAACTTCATGAAATTCGCCGCCCATCGGATAATCCGTTCCATCCGGCGCGCGCATGACGACGTAAATTTTGTTGCCCGGACGCGCGTCCCATTCGCAAATCGGAGCGCTGAATCCGTGCGGCCCCCACCACTGCGCCAACTGTTCTGCTTCGGTGCACGCTTTCCAAACGAGGTCACGTGGCGCATCAAATTCGCGCGTGATGTTGAATTCCTGTCCGACGTAATCCTGTGCGGTTTTATTTATTGTGCTTATTGAGCTCATGTTTTTTCAGTGTTTGCTGTTTTGTCCTTGTTGCAATTCTCACGTCTATCCTTCGTAACGGTCGTGGCGCCGGACCCAATCCATCGTTGACTCGGGACTTTCGCCGCGGCCTTTTGGCACCAGATCAAGAAAGTTGTACGTGCCAACCAGGATGTCGAGGCCGCGCGCGTAAGTCGAATAGCTGTGGAAAATGTCGCCGTTCGCATCTTTATAGAACACGCTCAGGCCGGGAAGTTCGTCGCTCATGAACTCCCCCATTCCGTAGTTGTAGTAAGCTTTGCCCTTCGCCTCGTCCTCCTTCGTGAACGACACGTGATAGTCGAAGTTGAAGTCGTTGCCGTGCGATGACACCCACTTGAAGCGCCAGCCCATGCGTTTTTTGTATGGTTCGAACTCAGACAGGGGCGCTCGCGATATAACTACGAACGTGACGTCGCGATGCGGCAGATGCCAGTTGGCGCCGTCGAAATGATCGGCCAGATAGGAGCAGCTTTTGCAACCCTCCTCCCAGCCTGGACCGAACATGAAGTGATAAACGATCAATTGATTGCGTCCGTCGAAGAGATCGGCC
>DATMPQ010000358.1:0-10658 GCA_035567015.1 Chthoniobacterales bacterium
AAAGGCTGCCGAGATAAAGAAACGCCACAAATGCGGCCGGTCGGGTAAGCGGACCGATGATGAGCAGGACACCAAGAGAGATCTCGGTCATGGCCTGCATAGGAGCAGCCAGCGCGGCGTGGTTGGCAACTAGGCCCTCGATCGCCTTCCACACAGCCGGCGAGTGACCCGACTTGATGTAGTAGTTGATCAGACCAGCGTACTCCGCTGGCTTGTAGAGGCCTTTTCCCAAATTCTCGAAGAAGACCGACACTAACATTGCCCCAATCGTGACGCGTACAATCGCTAGCCCGCTTGCGGCGGACAGCCGCTTCGTCTCACTTGGTCTCGGGCTTGGGTTCGTTCCCATGACACTCTCGCCCCCTGTAATGATGAACTTTGGGCGGACGACCAGCTTCGTTCGGAAGAACGGTAAAACATCCTATGCCGTTCTTCTTAGTATTTCCAGTGGATGTACAAAGAACCTTCACATCGCTCACAGACGAACTGTATGGAGGCAATCCACACTCGGATGACTACCGCTAAACGCGCCTCTTGTAACTCATTCCAAACTTCCCGCTTGTCGACGACCCTTCCCTTACCAAATTGGGGAAGAATTGCCCGTCATTCGACCCGAGTGTCATTTCAATCCTGATTACTTTCTTAAGATGCCAGTTATTGCAGCTTTGCGTACTCAGCTTTGGCCTGATCCAGGACGGGAATATCAGGATCAGCGTCCTTCCACAGTGTGAGGAAATCTTCATAACAGGACTTTGCCTTTGTTTTATCCTGTGAGAGCGCGTAAGCTCGGCCTAATTGCAAATGCGCCAACGCACCGATGGGATCGCTACCTACAATCTCCGGATGGTCAAGAATTTTCTGGAACTCGGCGGCGGCTTCACCGCCTCTGCCTTGCGCTAGATATGCTTCGCCCCGCACGTAGATCGGATAAAGCGCCCCATATAGGGCATGGACGGCGCTGCTTGGAGCGCCTAGTTCATAAGGAACAGCCGCGTGCAACGCTTCGATCGCCCTCGCCGAGCCGCCATTATCGAGCGCCAAGCGAGCGCGAAGCACCGGCAGATAGCTGAACCGAACTGCGGTGTCCTCGGGAAAACGCTTTTCCATATCGTCAGCGAGTTCTTGAGCGTGCCGAACATCTCCGGAAAGGGCTAGCGCAAGACCAGCACCGTACTCCGTTTCGCGATCCCGGGAAAGAATGAGCGCCGAGGTCGCGCTCTTCCTGGCTTCGGGAGTCATTCCGAACAGCGCTTCGCGTAGCGCTGCTCCAGCCTCCCACAGGCCAGCCCGCTCCCCCTGGCCCGCCTGCTGAGCATGATCCACCGCACGCCGCGACGCGATCGTCGCCTGCTGCAGGCGGCCCGAGTACGCAAGCGTGAGCGCTTCGCGAGCGGAAATCCAGTTTTCGCCTCCAGACCTTTGGCGACCTCGGGCCGCAGCCCGCGCCATTGCTGCCGGGTCGCTCTTGAGGAAGGCGATATCGTAATCGAGCATGATGAACTCATCGACCTCCAGCCCGCGTCGTGCGGCTTGTGCCAGAGTTTTCTCGGCTTCTTCCAGGCGACCGAGATAAGCTTGGTTGACTGCAAGGCCGTAGTACCCAAAGGCAAAATCTGGGTCGAGCTCGATCGCTTTCTTAGCTTCAGCGGCAGCCGTTTCAAACCTTCCCGCAGCCTTGTTGCAATGGCCGCCCAGAAAAGAGTGAGGCAAAGCTTCGCGCGGATAGGTCCGTGCCCACGCTTCGAACGTCTGTCGCGCCTGTTCCATGTTACCGGTAACTAGAGTCTCGTAACCGGCGGTGATGAAAAATTTCTCCCGATCACTCGTCTCAGAGCGCAACTGCCATGCCCGGCTGGTGCTTTCTGCGGAGAGATCAGATTCATCCAGATCGGCGTAAATGCGCCCCAGAGCGGCATGGGCCATTGCGAACCTGGGATCGATTTCGGTTGCGCGCTTGAAAAGAGGCAAGGAAGTTATAGCCCCGCTGACGAAGTGAACCCTCCAGGCCGCGGTGTACGCTTCCAAGGCATCGAGCGACGGTGTCGTCGCCTCGGCGAGTGGGGTATCGTGCTGTCGAATCGTGGATAGAGACTCCCCAACCCGAGTTCTGAATTTCGTGGCAATCTGGCTGAGCGCATTCAGCACGTCTTCTTTTCTTGCCGCCTGCGCCTGCTCCTCATCGAGGAGGTCTCCGCTGAGGCAGCTCTTCGCGTGCAGCCCCAGTACGTATTGACTCCCCAGCTTTGCAATCGAACCCTCCAGCACGGCAGCGCTTCCAGTGCGTTCACAGATCTGCCGAGCCACGTCGGCCGTCAGGGGTGCATCTGGGGATCGACCCATCAACCGGAGCGTGTGCCGGATTCGTTGATCGGAAATGAGACTCAGAAACGGCGACTGCTCCAGTTGCACAGCCATGCCTTGCCGCAGCGTTCCGTCAAACACCGGGTCGCCGGTGGAATTGGCAAAATCGGCCAGCACAACAGTGTCCTTTTCCGTGAGAAGGGTTCGGGGCCGGAGAAAGCGCCAAGCCGCGGCTGCCACGGCAATCACAACAATTGCAGCTACCGCGATCCGCCGCCAAGGTCTCGCCTCGGCAAGCTCTATCTCTACCTTCTCGTGCTTAGCCGCAAAAATACTCAATTGCTGGGCCGGCACGAAGCGCACATTCTCAGCAAAACGATATCCCTGGCCGGGAACGGTAATGATGTAGCGCTGCCCCGGAGGACTCTCGCCCAAGGCCTTTCGCAGCATAAAGACGTTGCGACTGAGGTTGGCCTCCTCGACGAACGTGTCTGGCCAAACTGCCTTCATCAGGTGATCTTTGGTGACCAATTCCTGATTGTGGCGGATCAGAACGAGAAGGATTTGAAACGTCTTCGGCTGCAGCGGGATGAATTCCCCTTCACGTTGCAGGACTTGCTTTTCCGGGTCCACGCGAAAGGGGCCAAACTCGTATAGTTCCTTAGCTTTCGGGCTTTCGTTCGCCGACATCAGGGGCCCCCAGCGAAACAGCGGACCGGATTTTAGCATGATTCTCGCTTGCGATGGAGAACGATGCCGATAATGCGACGCGCTGAATATGCTGTGTTTTCAATCGGTTCCGTGCTTCCCGAGAAATAATCAGAAAAGCTCAAGAGCTTTGCAAGGACTTCTCACCCACCTTTCGTGCAAGCTGCATTCGTTTCAACACGCGGGGCCGGATCGGAGGTGGAATTTATGGCAAAGCCTACAAAGATCACCGTCGAAACCGACTCCTTGATGATCGTGCGGGGCCGGAACTCGATACGCGCCTGGTGTCCCCTGTGCGGCGCCGAAGCCGAAATGGTCGCGATAGAGGGCGTCGGAGTCATCACGAACCTGGATCGTCCCGCAGTCGAGGAATGGCTCAAATCGGGCGCGCTGCATCGGTCCCAGAGTGCCGACGGCTCCGAGCAGATTTGCCTAAATTCCCTCCTGGCCAGCGTGCTGCATACAAGAATCGGTCAACCGCCGCAGGCGGGATAAAGGAGATGTTATGAAATGCAGACTGCTGTTTTCCTTCTCGTGGATCGGGCTGGTGGTCCTTCTAGCGCTTTCGATCGGGTCAGCCGCCCGCGCTCAAACACTCGACGTTCCTCGCTACATCGTCACCGACCTCGGGACTCTGGGCGGAGCGTATAGCTATGCCTACGGCATTAACAATGCCGGTGTAATTGCGGGGGCAGCTGCGACCCCAACCCACAGCGGCGGCATCGCCCAAACCGCTTTCCTTTGGGACGACGATCTCCACATGATCAACCTCGGCACCTTGGGCGGTTCCGGGTGCCCGGGCTGCAGCAGCGAAGCTGGAGGGCCAAACGCGAAGGGAGTGTCGCCGATCCTCTCCGAGACTGGAGAAATAGATCCGAACGGTGAGGACTTCTGTGCCTTCGGAACTCATCGTCAATGCCTTGCAGCCATTTGGAAAAGGGGGACAATGACGGCACTTTCCAATCTCAAGGGTGGCAATAACGGCCAGGCCTACTGGACCAACAATCAAGGCCAGACCGTCGGACTTGCAGAGAACGGCACAGCGGATTCCACTTGCTCAACCGGAACTCCTTTTCAAGTCCTTCGGTTTGAGGCAGTAGTCTGGGAGCCCAATGGAAAGATCCGCGAGCTCCGCCCACTGCAGGGTGACACAGTCGGATACGCGTTCGGAATCAACGAGCATGGCCAAGCCGTGGGAGTAACGGGCTTGTGCTCGAACACGCAAGCGCCGCCTATTGTTCCGGGTACCCGCGCGCCCCATGCCGTTCTGTGGGAAAAAGACGGCACGCCCGTTTACCTCGGAAGCCTCAGTGGCAACGTTTTCACGATTCCGGCCGACATCAATGATTCCGGTGTTGTGGCAGGGGCGTCGCTTTCCGCGGACGGCACCATTCATCCCTTCCTGTGGACCAGGGAGAAAGGAATACAAGACCTTGGCACGTTCCCGGGTGCGTTCTTGACTGGTATCCCCTGCTGTCACACCCTGAACAACAAAGGCGACGCCGTGGGACTCACAGTAGACGGGACCACTTTCAACATGCGCGCCGTTCTGTTTCATGACAAGCAGTTGCTCGACCTCAACACTCTCATCCCATCGAACTCAGGCTGGTATCTGCAATTCGGCGGGTCTATTAACGATGCTGGAGAAATCGTGGGCTGGGGCACGATCAATGGCAACACCCACGCGTTCCTGGCGACGCCCTGTGCCACAGATCAGAACGGCTCGCAGCGCCGCGACATTTCTGCTGCTGAGGACAAGAGCAACGACACCGCACTCGTGCCGACGCCGGCGAATGTCTTTGATCTACGTGAGGTGCGATCGCGTTACGGTCGACTCGGAGTTTTACTCGAAGGATCGAGATAACGTCTGCCGGAGGCTAAGAAACTAAACCGCCGAAGAGCAGGGAGATTCTCCCTGCTCTTCACCATTTACAACCTCTGTAACCTCTGTGGGAACCGGCTATGGGGAGCGACGGAAAACACTCGACGGATGGTCGGCCAACCTGACCTTATAGGATTACGTCAGGCTTGCCCCTGACTCGGCCGCAATCTGAGACTACGAGTCTCTGAGTTCTTCGTGTCCAGCTCAAGTGCCTTCGGAATGTCTAACGGAAACCGCTGAACATGACCACATCGGTATCGTTGTAGCGGGCGCGGGTGATGGCGAATTTCTTGCCGTGGCGCGACCAGGCATAGGCGGCGACGTACGCTGGTTCAGAATCGAAGTGCGTCAACTGAACGGACGGGCCACCGGCCAGTGGTTGCATGTGCTTTGGGAGTCTCCGTGTTTTCGGCTGGGATCAACGGCGTGCGATTTGACACCCACCAGCTTCATATCATAACCAATTCATTACAAACGATATAAGATGACCGTTTAGATGGTTAATCCGTATTAACAGGCAATTTAATACCGCTTTACACGTTAAATATTAAACGGTATATATGATACTATTATTGTTTTCTTGCTGTTTAATAGGTCATAATATTCCTATATGAGTGACATCGCATTCCAGACACCCAAGGAATTGCAGGTCGCGCTTGGTGAGCGCGTTCGCAGGCTCCGTCTGGCCCGCAACACCGATCAGCGCGCGACCGCCGACAAGGCTGGTATTTCAGAAAAGGCGTTGCGTAATCTCGAAGCGGGGCGCGGCTCTACTGTCGAAACTCTCCTCAGAACGCTCAAGGCACTGGACGCCCTCCAGGGAATCGAGATGCTCGCACCGGAGGTAACGGTTGATCCGCTCGCGATATTGCATGCTTCCAAGCCGCGGCAACGCGTCCGTCGCCCAAGGAAACAGCGAAAGGTCAACCCGTGAAACACGTCCGTGCGATTGAAGTTCGCGTTTGGGGACAGCGGGTTGGTGCGGTGGCTCTCGATCCGCGACTAGGTTATTACGCATTCGCCTACGAGCCAGCGTGGCGGCGCACGGGAATCGAGCTGGCGCCATTGACACTACCGCTCCGTGATCGAAGCGCTCCATTTATTTTCCCCAATCTGCCCGACGCCACATTCCATCGTCTGCCGGGAATGCTGGCCGACGCCTTGCCGGACGCTTTCGGCAATGCCCTCATCGACGCCTGGATGGCGGAACGAGGCCTCGCAAAGAGCGAAGTGACCACGCTCGACCGCCTGGCCTATATGGGAAAGCGCGGAATGGGAGCGGTGGAATTCAGACCGGCCCGTGGTTCCCACAGCGAGAGCGCGGCCCCCCTTGAGATGAAATCCCTGGTCGAAAACGCGCGCCAGCTGATGGAAGGAGATCTCACGATTGATGCCCACGCCAGAGCGGCTCTCGCCAACATTATTCATGTCGGCATCTCGGCGGGCGGCGCGCGCGCGAAGGCTGTCATCGCCTGGAATCCCAAGACGAATGTAATCCGCAGCGGGCAGTTCGATGCCGCAGCCGGCTTCGAGCACTGGCTTCTCAAGTTCGACGGCGTCGGTAAGGACGCGGAATTGGGCACGGGAGCCGACTACGGCCGCATCGAGTACGCCTATTACCTCATGGCGAAGCAGGCCGGCATCGACATGTACGACTGTCGTTTACACGAAGAGAATGGACGCGCCCACTTCATGACCCGGCGTTTTGACCGTGAAGTGGTCAGTGGCCAAACCATCAAGCACCACGTGCAGACGCTGTGCGCTATGGATCACCTCGACTTCAAGCAACGTGGCACGCACGCCTACGCCCAGCTCTTTATGGTCGTTTCACGACTCGGGTTGGGGGACACAGCGCTGGGTCAGGTGTTCCGGCGAATGGCGTTCAATGTTATGGCGCGCAATTGTGACGACCATACCAAGAACTTCGCTTTCCGTCTGAAACAAGGCAGCGATTGGGAACTGGCGCCAGCCTACGACGTAACGCATGCCTATAATCCGAGAGGCGAATGGACGTACCAGCATCTGATGAGCGTGAACGGCAAATTCGATAACATCACACGTCAGGACTTTCTTGCGGAAGCCGATCGCTTCGGGGTGAGCCGCCCCACCGAGCAGTTAAACGAAGTGCGCGCAACCCTGGGCATGTGGTCGAGCTTTGCCCGGAAAGCTGGTCTAACCGATTCGGTGTCGAGCCGTGTCGCTACGGACTTCCGTTTGCTATAGCCAATTAACCGGCGAGCCGGAGGCGTTGATACTGTCGCCGTTTTTCCGGCGACAATCGGGTTCACCCAGTTGTCATAGATGTCGCTGTGAAATACTTCCCGCCATGGCCCAGTAAACGGGAACCGAGCCCCAGGGGCGCTTTCAGCTACAAGCCGGGACCAGACCAGATGCCTCGTCTTTGCCTCAAACCTGCCATTTTCACGCGAAAAGATCTGACTGCGCAGCATTCGTTTGAGGATCTCGAAAATTGCTCAAGCCTACACCGACCAGCCGGTACCGTTGTGCCGGATTCAGTTCGACCCGCTCTCGAAGCTTCAGGGCAAGAGCCGTCAATTCCGCGCACGAAACGGGAAAGGCACCTGGAGTATGGCTGCGGGTAAGAATCTTAAACTCGCTCGTTTTCAGCTTCAGCACAATCGTGCCGGGTATTCGTGATTCCCTGCGCGAAGCCGACCAGAGCTTCTCTGCCAGGGCGCGGATCATGGGCTCAGTTTCTGACAACAGAACATCGTGCTCAAACGTATCCTCGACAGATATCGATTGAGTGGGCCGGTCCGGAATCACATCACTTTCGTCGATTCCCCTGGCGAGTTCATGCAAGCGTATGCCGTAGCGACCGAGAACCCCTTCGAGTGCGGACACATCCATTCCTCGTAGATCCCCAACAGTCTGGATCCCAAACTTCGACAACTTCTCTCCTGTAACTTTGCCCACACCGGGGAGCCGGCCAACCGGCAACGGCTGCAGAAACGCATCGACATCCGCGGGCTGGATGACAAAGAGCCCATCCGGTTTGCGCCAGTCCGAGGCCAGCTTCGCGAGGAATTTATTGGGGGCAACGCCGGCCGAGGCCGTCAAGTTCAATTCCTGCCGGATTTGCTCCCGAATTGTGCGCGCGACGATCGTTGCGGTCGGCAACCCGGTCTTGTTCTGCGCGACGTCAAGGTAGGCTTCGTCGAGCGAGAGCGGCTCAATCAAGTCCGTGTGACGCTTGAGTATCTCACGAACGCTCTGCGAGACCGCGCGATATCGGACAAAATCGGGAGCGACAAAGATCGCGGCCGGGCACAAATGCTCCGCCTGTACCGCCGGCATCGCGGAGCGCACTCCGAAGGTCCTCGCCTCATAGGAAGCAGCGCAAACCACGGAGCGCTTGCCCTTCCACGCGACGATCACGGGCTTGCCGCGCAAGAGCGGATCATCGCGCTGTTCGACTGATGCGTAAAACGCGTCCATATCGACATGGATGATTTTTCGCACCGTCATTCAACGATTACAAACTAGCCGCTTGCCTTGAGGCGGCGCCTGTCATGGCTCGGAAAGCTCAGGACAAGTTCGTGCCGCACTTCCATTGTCTCTGATGGAACGAGAGTCGTGCGATTCTGCGGAAGCTTTCCGCCAAACATACGAGCGACGTTAAACAGCGAGCGGCTCCCGCAGACCAGGCATGCGTCGTGCGGACTGTCACTGACAACGTCGCATTCAATGCACAAGACAGCATTCTGGAGCGCGATCGCATTCAGAACCCGACCTCGTTCAGGATAGCTCTCGACATCGGAACTCTTCATCACAGAACCTCACCCGGGACGTTCGTAAACCCTACCGCTCTCGATCCGAAACAGCTGGCTTCTACCAGGAACAGGTGGTCCGCCCCACCGAAATCAGGAACTCCTCTAGGCTCGCGGCCATCGTTTCTCATGTGCCGAGTCGGCGAAGGTGCCATCGATCCTTTTCATGATTCGTTCCGCCCATTGCACTGCCGAGGCAACGAGCGACTCCGTGCGCGGACTTGGGCGGCTGTCGTGGAGGTCTTCCGTCGTCTTCAGACGGCGCGCGACAAGAATGCCGGCAATGATCCCCAGGACGCGCTTTCTTCCTTCCTCAATTCGGCTCACCCCCAGACCGAATCCCGTTCCCCGAAGCTTTTTCACGCGAAACGCCGATGGGATGTGCACCAACCGTCATCCGTGCCCGGATCCGGAGAACCGCTATTCGTCTTTTGTTCGCCGATACGGTAAACCTCGGATCCGGTCATGTCAACCGTCGTCATATAGAAAAACACAAAGCTCCTGGAGTACGAGGCATTATTCTGAACCAGGACGGGGATTGCAGTACCACAAGAGTGCTGGTGATCGTTCTATCCAACAAGTCAGGCGCGTAGTGCCAACTGCATTTGCGTTTCTGAAATTCGCTGCGACCCGAATTTGCGGAGGAAGGACTTGCCACTGCTGTCATCCCGAGAATCAGGGTATGGGCAACGTCGCGGGTATGCAGGTTGAGGAAGTATGGCGTGCTGTTGTCAGTTTCGACGACTGCCAGGTACTCCGAGCCGAGATGTTCGTTCGTCTTTTCGCCGGTAAGGATCGTAAAGAGGAAAGAGAGGTCGGCGTAATTCGTGTTCAGAAGATACACCTTGCGGAGGTTGAGCGCATAATTGCCCGGCACAATGGCGAAATAAGCGTTCAGTTGGTTGTAGGTTTCCGCAAACAGATTGCCATCCGCCTTGGTGAAGATGCCAGTGAACTCGGCCCCGAGTTGCTCAAGTTCGGCTTTTGAACGGCCGTACAGCACAATCGTGAGCGAGAAATCACCAAGCGATTGACCGTCACCTAGGGCTCGCAGGCAATCGCCAAGATTCTCAATGTCGGCCTGCTTGGACTCGTCCACCAGCACGTCACGTGGGTTCGTCTTCGTGGCATCGTTGCCCATCTGGGAGACAAACCCTGTCTTCGACATATTGAAGTGTCGGCGGCGCTTGTTCACTTCCTTGCGGGCCTTGTCCGCGGGGAGCGGCGTCCACTCGGTGACCACATAGAAGTTGGCGGGGATCTTCAACAGCGCGTCCAGTACCAGGGGCCTCGTTTCGGTGATGGCCTCTTTCATCGTCAGCACACGGACGATGTGATCGCCTACTCGCAGATGATCGCGTTCGGCTTCGATGTCAGAGTTGACCACCTGATAGTCGAGGAACTGCGTGGACTGCGGTCTGCCGGCAACACGCCAGTCGTCGTAATTCAGCAATCGGCGGAAAAATCTGAACTGCCCCTGCCGATTCAACACCTCGATTTGCATGAAATCCGCAAGCTGCCGAGCGAACGCCTGCACGTGCTGGTCGAGCCGTCGAAGATCGCGCTCGATATGCGTCCGCAACAACTTCTTCATGCTGTCGTTGGTGAACTGCGATTTGAGTTCGGCAATCGCGCCCTCTGGATCGCGTAACAGGCGAGCTAGCGCCGTGAAAGGGCGCTGTCCTGACGGCGTTACAAGAACTTAGAGAGCGCAGGTGGTGCTGTATATGCCTCTAAGACACCCGTCGGAGCAGTAGGAACAGCTTATCGTTACATCATCGTTACATGAAGAATGAGCGTTGGCAGTAATCGGCGTCTGATTCGCTTCACTGAAGCTATGGATTGACTACGGAAACTTCAGGGGTCGGTCTGTCTGCACGCACTTCCCGAATGATGCCGACCGACAGCTCCGGCGCGCTACCGCGCGGGGCAAGCTCTTTATTGAAGCTCAAATCCGTACTGGCGGTACCGGTGAT
>DATMPQ010000359.1:0-3207 GCA_035567015.1 Chthoniobacterales bacterium
CGCGGCGGAACGCAATTCTGTTTTTGGCGTGAACGTCGTCGGGCTGCGACGCGCTGGATTTAGCCCGAAGGATCGAAATGAAATTAAGAATGCGTTCAAATTGCTTTACACAAGCGGACTGAACATCTCGCAGGCACTCGAAAAAGCCGCCACGACGAAATTTGGCGCACCGGCCCGAGAATTTTTTGCGTTTGTCGCGGCAGCAAAAAAGCGCGGCATCTGCCCGTACAAACGCGGCGCCGATTTGTAGCCGCTTTCGCTGTGCGAAGCGTGGCGCTGATGTGTTTGCAAGGCGCGCGCGCCACGCGTCTCACAGAAACGCGACTACAGGAGCGCGAGCAGCGCGAGCATGCGGCCGGTTTTTCCTTTTTCGGCGCGATAAGAATAGTAAAGATCGGGATGGCACGCTGTGCAGACGCCGCTGTCGTGGATTTGCTTTACGCCTTGCGCACGACATTGCCCGATAATTTTTGCGGCGAAATCGACTTCGTAATGCGGCGGACGTACGCACGGGCTGAGTTGCACGACAAGGTCGGCCGGATTCGATCCGAAATGCGCTTTCATTTGCGCGATGGCATTCGTGACCACGCCGAGTTCCGTGCCTTTTTTTCCCGAGTGCACGAGGCCAATCGCCGGTTTCTCTGGGTCGACAATGTAAACCGCGCAACAGTCGGCCACGTGAATACCAAGCACCACTTCTCTCTGATTCGTGATGATACCGTCGCAGCCAGCGAACTGCGCGTCGGATTCAATCGGTAGATCCACCCGCGTTGCGCCTGAAGGCCAGCCGATTGGATCAATCGGCTGGGTCGCCCATCTCCCTCTATTTGTGTCGCTACGATCAGTGGCTGATTTCTGTTGAAGGAGCTGCCCGGCTTGGCCGGGTTCGGCGACAATCGCAATTTGGTCGCCGTGAACCTGCTCAGCCGTAAGCACCGGCCACTCGCTAACGCCGGTTGCGCGCCGAATTTCGCGATGCGCCCAGTCCAGGCACCTTAACGCTTCAACCTTGTCGTGGGAGACGTCGATTCCTGGAGTTCTTTGCGTGAAAACGTGACGACAGATTCCAACCGCGTTGAGCGCGGAAAATTGTTCGAATGGAAGCTGCGTCATTTTGAATCTGAATCCCAAATCCCAAGATCCAAATCCCAATGAAACTCCAATCATCAAATCCCAAAGCTTTGCGACCGGTTTGAAATTTTGGGTTGAGCTTATTTAGAATATGAAGTTCGGGATCTTCCAGCCGGAATTTGCAGCGCGTTATCGTCGCTGTGTTTTGGCTTTCCTTCCGCGTCCACGTCGCTGCTGGTGTTATAGGTTTTAGATCGCGTCGCGTGTGGCGCCAGGTCGGAGAACATCTCGTGATAGGTGCTCTGTGCACCGGTCGCGCGGTCGAATTCCGCCAATGTCGAGTTGTATCCAAAGAGGGCCTGCAACTGCGTCGATTGCGCCGTGAGCAACTGGACCTGGGCGTTGAGAACATCGAGCTGCACCCCCGCGCCGGCGTCGAGCCGGGCCTTGGCCAGCCGAACCGCTTCCTCAGCCTCTTCCACGTTTTTCACCTGGCTCTTAATAAGTTCGCGGTTCTGCAGCAAATTTGAATACGCAGTCTGCACTTCCAGCTCCACCTGCCGAACGTCATCGTCGTAACTATCTTTGGCCTCCGAAAGAAGGGCGCGCTGTTGTAAGACCTGGCCAGCGATCGCGCCGCTGTCCCAGATTGGCAAACTGCCCTGGACAGTTGCGATCCAACCTTTGGAAATATCGTGCCAACTGGAATTCGTGGGCGAGCTGACCCATTCGCCGCCCCCGGTCGTGGTGATGGTTGGGAGCCACTGGCCGGCTGCCGCGTGCAGTTGCTCTTTCTGGTTCAAGACGTTTGCCCTCGCCTGTTTAAGAAACGGGCGCCGCTCTTTTCCAAGCTCGATCGCATCGACTAACGAAATTTTTCGCGGATTGTATGGCATTTCGCCGATGACTTCCAGCGGCGGACTTTCACCGTGCCTTGGCTGGAAATCGAGGCCGAGTGTCTTGGCCAGAGTGATCTTCGAGATGCGATAATTATTTTGCGCGGTGATCAATAGCGGAAGCTGATTGTAGAGGGCCACTTCCGCCTGGAGCACGTTAAACCGCGGGACCGTTCCGGCTTCGAACCGATTCTGCTGGTCCTTCAGCTGACTTTCCAACAGATGTACCGATTCCTCCTGCACTTTGATGAGCTCGCGATTGAGGATTACCTGGTAGAACTGTGTTTTCACGGTCGCGAGCAATTGGTCCAGAACATTACGGAACCCGAAGTAGGCGCTGTCTCGCTGAAAGAACGTCCCACGGATCTGCGGGTAAGTGGTGCCGTTAAAAATCAGCTGCGTTCCAACAACGCTAATGGAGTAGGAGACATCGCTCGCCTGATTACTGCTAATACTTGGTGTCGGTGACGGAGCGGCCAGTGGTGCCTGAACCTCGCGGCCTTGCGACGGTACTGACTCAACAAACGATGCCGCACCGCCGCCCGTACCGGGCGTTGTAGTTGTCCCGGTCGTATTTCCGAATATTCGGGCGCCAATTAAATTCGGATCGGTCCAGTCGAAATTTCCCCTTGCTGAGATATTCGGCAGGGCCTGCGCTCGGACTTGAATGATGACGCCTTTGGTCCGTTTGATCTCTTGTTCCGCGATGAGGAGAGTCGGATTGCGCTGGAGCGCCGTCAGGATCGCTTGGTCGAGTGTAAACGTGGGAACCTTGCCTGAAGAAGATGTACCACCGCCTGTCGATGTCGATCCTTCACCAGCGCCGGCGCGTGCCACCAAGCTTGCAAGAATGATCGCGGCGGCGAACCCGGAGATTACAAAATATTTTCCCATCAAGAAGATTTAGTCCGAGAGATTAGATGCGTAATCTAGGCGCGTAGATTCAAAATGCGCGCTTTTTACCTTGGTGTGATAACACCGCCGGCCAATAGATAAAAATCATTTCGATTGGCAGTAATCATAGATTTTGCTGTAGATATGCAGCCACGCCTTTTGTTCCTCCGGCGTTAGGTGTTCCATAATCTTCATCAGATTGCCAACCATCTCCTCACGGATTCGCCGGACGAGAGCCGAACCTTTCGGGGTGATGCAAACCATCACCTTGCGCCGGTCCTCTCGTGCGACAGAACGAACCACGTGGCCGAGGTTTTCAAGCCGCGCCACCAGCCCGCTCGCCGCC
>DATMPQ010000360.1:0-9310 GCA_035567015.1 Chthoniobacterales bacterium
GGCCTGATTCCCGGTGAGATGACCGCCTTTGAGCAAGATCGAGACGCCGTATTTCTCCGCAAGTTTCTTTCCAGCAACGCGCATGGTGGCAAGATCGCCAATCGGTTGGCCAAGGAGCTTGGCCGCTTCGTCGAGGTTGGGCGTAATCAAAGTGGCGAGCGGAAACAGTTCTTTCTTGTAAAGCTCGATCGCGTTGGCGCGCAAAAGCTTCGCGCCGCTGGTGGCGACGAGCACCGGATCGATCACGAGCGGGATGCGGGGCACAGCCGTCTCGGCTGTGGGGGCGACGGGCATCTTGCCTGTCGAATCGGCAGGCGGGACGCCTGCCCACCCCACAGACAAGATGTCTGTGCCACGTATCGCTCGCGCGACCGCGGAAATAATTTCGGCGGAGTAAAGCAACCCGGTCTTGACCGCGGCGACTGGGAAATTCTCGAGGAGAACTGCGATTTGCTTGCGAACGATCGTCGCGCTCATTGGCTCGATGCGCGAAACTTCTCCCGGGATTTCGGCCACGACGCAGGTGACGGCGGTTAAGCCATAGACGCCGAGGGCGCTAAAAGTCTTGAGGTCCGCCTGGATGCCGGCGCCGGCGCTGCTGTCCGATCCGGCGATGGTGAGCGCTACGGGGATGGATGGAATTGGATGTTGTGCGTTCGGCGCTGGACGTTCCTCGTTTGCTTTTTTTCGAACGCGCCGTTCAGGCATAGTGCGACGGTCGCAGACCGCCGCTACAGAAGCAAAGACTACGCTCCGTTATCGCCGATGGCCTCGACGGGGCATCCTTCCATCGCTTCCTTGCAGAGCGCTTCTTCCTCCGGAGACTCCGGTTGTTTGTAAACGTAGGAGTGGCCGCCGTCGTCGTTGCGTTTGAAATTGGCCGGAGCGGTTTCGCGGCACAAATCGCAGTCGATGCATTGATCGTCGACGTAAAATTTTCCCGCTACGTTCTCGGCGTATTTGTTCGCAACATCAGCCATGGTTTTTTCTGGAGAGAGTGGAATGGAACGTTAAGAGGAAACGTTCGAGGTGCAATGGAAATTGCCGGTTGACGGCCTCGCACGCAACCGGCAAATGGGGTTGAAGCGATGAAGAGTTGGAAGCGATGGAGGGCTATCGGCGCCACGCCGATTCATCTGCCGCTTTAACGCTCTAACGCTTAACGTTTTAACAAGCCTCATGAAAGCCGCAACCGCCAAAACATTAAGGGCTTTTGCGATTGAGTTGGCGATCTATGCGCTCCTCGTCGTCGCCTATTTCTTTCTTGTTCTACATTTTTTGGGCGGGTGGCTGCAGCAGCTCGAGGTTCACCACCGCAATACCTATGGCGCGGTTGCGATTCTCCTCATCATCGGTCAGGCCGTGGTGCTTGAGAATGTGACAACGCTTTTATTGCGGGTCATTCGCGGCCGCTCGGAATAAGCCATGTTTTTTCCAATTTCCGGAGCGCACATCAGTCCGATCTATCTTGTGATCGTCGGCTTTCTTATCGGCATCCTCGGCGGCTTTTTTGGAGTGGGCGGCAGTTTCATCGCGGGCCCGGCGCTGCGCGCAGTGGGTCTTGACTGGAACTTCGCCGTCGGCACCGATCTGGCACACATCGTCGGCAAGTCGGTGGTCGCAGCAAAACGGCATCGGGCCCTCGGCAATGTTGATCTTCGCCTTGGATTGATCATGGCCATTGGAACAATTGGAGGAGCGGAAGTGGGCGCGCAGTTGATTCAAATGTTGAAACGCGCAGGCAACGTTAACCTGGTTGTAAGCATCGTTTCGATCGCCGTCTATGTGAGCATCTCTACCTTTATGATTTGGGAGAGCTGGAAAACGTTGACCTCGCAAAAGGGACGATTGCCGCGAGGAAAGGTAACAGGCGGGAAGATAAAGCAAGACCATTCGGAATTCGGGCACGTAACGCGGGCCATTCAGCGTTTAAAGATTTGGCCGATGATCGAACTTCCTGTCTCCGGCGTGAAAGCGATTTCGCTCTGGATCATTCTGCTCGTCGCATTCGTGGGCGGATTATTCAGCGGTTTTCTCGGCGGCGGCGCCGGTTACATTCGGATGCCGTCGATGGTTTACGTTCTCGGAATTCCGACGCACCTCGCCGTTGGGACCGATCTTTTCGAGATCATCATCTCGGCCAGCTACGGAACTTTTACACACGCAGTGAAAGGCAACGTCGATATTTTGATTGCGCTGGTGATGAATACCGGTGCCGCCATCGGCGCGCAGATTGGCGCCATCTCCACGCAATATTTTGCCGGGCCAAAAATTCGCCTGGCCTTTGTTCCGCTTCCGCTGATTGGCGCGGCCATCGTGATTTACACTTTGATGACCGGGCACAAATTGTAAGGCGCGATGAAGATTTTGATTTGCAGTGACGGAAAGCCGGCCGCCGATAGCGCCACGCGAATTGGCGGCCTTTTGGCCGGTCCCTCTCACGCGGAGACGACGCTTCTGGGTATCGCGGAGAAACCGTCTGACGAACGCCCCTTGCGCGATGCGCTCGAGGCCCAAGCGCAATCGCTGCGCGCGGATGGTGTCGCACCCGAGATCGTGGTGCGCGCTGGCGAACCGGTCCGGCAAATTCTCAATCAAACGTCCACCACGACCTATGATCTCGTCGTCATCGGCGCTCGGCAGACGGGTACGACCGGACTCTACTGGCGTTCGGAAAAAACCTATGAAGTGATCAAGGCAATTCCGCCGCCAGTGCTCGTCGCCATTGGCGAAAGCAACCGATTGAAAAGCTTTCTCGTGTGCACCGGCGGAAAGGAATTCATCGAGGAGGCGGTGCAACTGACCGGAAAAGTCGCCGCCGCCGTCGGAGCGTCGGTTACCTTGTTGCATGTCATGGCTGAACCGCCTGCGATCTATGCCGATTTGGTGCGACTCGAAGAAGACGTCAACCGATTGCTCGAATCGAGATCGGAGCTCGGGTTGAATTTGCGCCGGCAAAAGGAAGAACTCGAACGTTTGGGCGTGCCGGCCGAGGTGCGTGTGCGCCATGGCATCGTGATCGAGCAAGTTTTCGCCGAAGTGCGGCAAGGCGATCACGATTTGATTGTGACCGGTTCATCGCAAGCGCGCGGAATGCTCCGGCATTACATCATGGGTGATCTCACCCGCAGCATTTTGAATCACGCGAATTGTCCAGTCCTGGTGGCGCGCTCTGGAAAACTGGAGAGCGCCAGAGGTTTTTGGCAGCGATTGTTTGGTACGAAGGCGTGATCAGATAGCTGGCGCAGCCTGAGCGCCTGTCCGACGAATCAGCCCGCGAATTACGCGAATCGCCGCGAAATAATCAGAAAGAGGCACCGGAGAAAGCTTTTTTCGGAAAAATGGCAATGGTCGCGGCAAAATCGCATCGATTACGCTGAAGGAAGGCGAAACTGCGCCGCATCTCGTGATCGCGCCCGATACCGGCGACTGCGAACTCCATCGCCGCAACATCGGCAAAAACGTCGGTTCCATCGTCGCGGAACTCACGATACGCCGCATGCGAAAAACTGGCGGTAATCGTGGTTCGCGTTCTGGCGTGCCGTGAAAACATTGACCACTTCCGCCGGCCGCAGCGGCACCACCGGATGCAGCACTACGCCGTTCATCACCCAAAGATGGCCGAGTTAGCTCCGGTTGCCAGCGCGAGAGTCAACACCGCGACCGCAGTGAAACTCGGCGCCTTCAAAAGCTGCCGGAGTAAATTCTTTTAGGTTAGACAAAAACCTGAGCCGGCGGCGTCTGCAATATTGATGAGTACTTCAACAGACCAACCGGAGCGGATCGCGGAAATCCTTCGAGAGATCATCACCTTGTCGGAAACCGGGTATCGGAAGTCAGAGGTCGAACATCAGCAGTCACTCGAATCGCAAGGCAATGACCGGATTGATCTTCAGCGCCCGCCTCGCCGGGAAATAGCATGCGGCCAGGGCGGCGATCGCGAGGAGGAAGGTCACGCCGAGGAAAATGAGCGGATCGCTCGGATTCACTCCGTAGAGAAAAGTGCCGGCGAGTCGGGTCGATCCGAACGCTGCAAATAGACCGAGAATAAGTCCGACCGCAGCGAGGAGCATTCCTTGCTGCAAAATGAGGCCGAGAACCTGGTTTGACTGCGCGCCGAGCGCCATTCGAATCCCCAGCTCGCGGGTGCGTTGGCTAACCGAATACGCCATCACGCCATAAACGCCCATTGACGCAAGCACAAGCGCGAGTAATCCCAGGCTGCCGAGCAAGATCGCGCCCATCCACGACGGCCAGAGGGCGAAGGCCATGTGATCGCGGATTGTCTTCTCGTAGAGAACAGGAATGTGAACATCGACATCGCGCACGATCCGATGTGTTTCGTTCAACACGACTCCAGGCGCGGCCTTGGCATGAACAAAGAAGCTGATGCCTCCATCCGGCAAACCAATGAACGGGACATAGAGCATGGGTAGAGGCGTCTCTCCGAGCGTTATGGCCTTCGAATGACGAACAATGCCGACGACCTCAAACGATTGACCATCCACCAAATAATGAAAACGGTGTCCGATCGGATCTTCGTTCGGCCAAAACTCGTCGGCCATGGTCTCGTCGATGACCGCCACTTTAGCGGCGTTTTCCTGGCAATCATGCTCGTCAAGTTTGCGACCTCGCACCAAACCGATGCCCATCGTCTCGAAGTAGCCCGGAGTAATCGGACTAAGGTTCGCGACCTTGCGATTATTTTCGTCGGCGTCGCTGCGGCCATCGACAATGATGGAGCGGCCTTGCCCGCCAAAACCGAGTGGGACGAATTGATTTAAATCGGCGCTGACCACTCGCGGATCGCGTCTGATCTGATCGAGGATGGTTTTCGTGACCTGAGCGCCGCGGGTTTTGTCATAACCGGCAAGAGTTGGATCAATTGTCAGGATGGCGAGGTCTTCGGTGCGAAACCCGGGATCGATGGCCTGCGCTTTGTGGAATGCTTTCAGAAACAGGCCGGATCCGATCAGGAGCAAAAGCGAAACCGCGATCTGGCCGATCACGAGCAGGTTTCGAAGATTCCAGCGGCCAACTCCGCCAGAAGAACTTGAAGCTCGTTCCCGCAGGCCTTCGGTGAGGTTCCATCGTGCGGTTTGCAGCGCTGGAGCAAGTCCGAAAACCACGCCGCTGAGAATGGCCAGGACAAAGGCAAAAATTAGGACGCGCCAATCTGGCTGTGGATTAAGCGCAATCGGAACCGGTGTCGGCGGTAACAGTGAGATCAGCACGTCGCCGAGCCAGTAGGCGAGAACCACGCCGCCCATGCCGCCGAGCAGCGCGAGTAAGACACTCTCAGTCAATAATTGCCGCACGATCCGGCCGCGACCGGCCCCGAGCGCCAACCGAACCGCCATCTCGCGTTGACGCGTTGTGGCCCGCGCCAGCAAAAGGTTCGCTACATTGGCACAAGCGATAATCAAAATACTGCCGGCGCCCACCAGCAATAAAGCCGACACGTTTTGGGCGGCATTTTCATTGCCCGGTCCCGCCAGTCCCTGAGATTTTGCTGTCTCCAACGACATCAGTTTGATCGAGCGCCCCTTGTTTACGTCCGGATATGCTTGCTCGAGCTGCCGGGCGATTGTTTTCATTTGCGCTTCCGCCTGCGAGATCGTGACCCCTGGCTTCAGCCGGGCGATCACGTTCAAGAACAAGGCGCGCCGCTTTTCGAACCAGAGTTGACCGGCAGGGTTGACCCAATCATGCATCGATAATGGCACCCAAAGATCGGGAGCAAAGCCGATGTCGACTCCTGTAAAACTCGCAGGTGCGACGCCGATCACAGTGAACTGACGGCCGTTCAAGGTGATGGTGCTTCCCACGATTCCGGTGTCGCCTCCAATTTTCTTCCAAAATCCGTATCCCAGGACGGCGACAGGATGGCCGTTCGGTGTGGAATCTTCTTCGGGCAGAAACCCTCGTCCCAAAAATGGACGGACCTGGAGAAGATCAAAGTAATTGCCGCTAACCATCAATCCGCTAAGGTTTAGAGTCTCGTTTCCGCGAGTCATCCCCATAAGGGCGAAAGCGTAACCGCCCATGTCGCTGAAAACGGTGTTTTGCTTTTCGTAATCCTGGAAATTTAGGTAGGAGTTCGACTGATTCCCGCGGATGTGGTTATCGGTCGTGAACATTTTCACGAGCTGCTGAGCGCGACCTACGGGCAAGGGGCGAAGCAACAGCGTATTCACGATGCCGAAGATCGTGGTGTTGGCGCCGATGCCGAGAGTGATAGCGAGAAACGCCACGATCGAGAAAGCGGGATACTTAACGAGCATCCGGAAAGCAAAACGAAGATCGGAGATCATAAGTCAAGACCAGTTCATTCTGCACGTAATGCTTGCACTGGATCGACCATTGCGGCTCGACGTGCGGGAAACACGCACGCGAGCAACGCAGCAAGCCCGAGGATTGACATCGTCGCTGCCAGCAAAACCGGATTGTGAGCGGACGTTTGATAAAGTTGCGATGCGATCAAACGGCCGAGCGCCAGGGCCGCGGCCAATCCCACCATTAGTCCGAAAATCACCGGCCGCATTCCCTGGTTCACGATTAATCGCAAGACATCCATCGTTTGCGCGCCAAGCGCCATGCGCACGCCGATTTCTCCGGTGCGTTGCTCGACCGTGTATGCGACTGCGCCGTAAATGCCGACCGTAGCCAGCAATAACGCCGCTCCCGCAAAAATGCCGAGCAACCACATCATCAGCCGCGCCTGGCCGAACGCTTGGGCGACTATTTTGTCCATCGATTGAGGAATTGCGATCGCCAAGCCGGGATCGACCGTGCTTAGCGCCGATTGCACCAATTTAGTCACCGCATCGACTCTTAAATTGCTTCGCACGTCTATTACCACGAACGGAAAATTTTCCTGAGCCCACGGGCGATAGAATTCCATATCGTCCGGTTCGGCGACTTTCCTCGACCTCACATCGCCGACTACCCCGATGATTTCCACCGGCGTGCTTCCACTTGTGACCAGCAGTGTTTTGCCAATAGGATTCTCGTTGCCAAAAACTTTCCTTGCACCAGCCTGACTGATCAGAATCACGTTTTGATGATCTGCCACATCGTGTTCATCGAAATCGCGTCCAGCCAAAATTGGAATGCCCCACGTTTTGAAATAATCCGGAGCAATATCGTGGCTTGGAGCCGAGGCACGCTTATCCACCGGCAAAATCTCGCCATCCGGGCGCGTGTAAAGCGTTGCGCCGCCACCGCCGGCGAGCAGCGGAATGTCTCCGCTGATGGTTGTACTTTGAAAAGCTGGAATCCCGTGCAACGCCGCGAGCGTTTTTTTTACGAAATGCTGGCGCGTGACTGGATCGGCATATTGCGGTTGCGGTAACGTGACCAGACCAATCCAGAGATGGTCAGGGCGGAAGCCGATATTCTGCTGACTCAAGCGAATGAAGCTGGTGATAAGCAAAGCCGCGCCGGCAAGCAGCGTGACAGACAGGGCCACCTGGGCGCCGACCAAAATCTTGCGGAACCGGTGTTGCCGCACACTGCCGCTCGTTCCGCGGCCGCCTTCTTTCAATCCTTCAACCAGATCGGCCCGCGAACTTTGCAAGGCAGGATAAATTCCCATGGCCACGCCCGTTAAGATCGACAAAGCAATCGTGAACCCGAGGACGGGAAGCGAGAGACCGATCGTAGTCTCCGGATCGAAGGGAAGAAAATTGGCCGCCATTTTCGGAACGAGCGGCACCAGCTGCCACGCCAGCGCTGTGCCGACTACTGCTGCGAGAATGCTCACGAGCAGACTTTCGAAAATAAAAAGTCGCAACACGCTTCCGCGAGACGCGCCCAACGCCATCCGCAGCGCGATCTCCCGCCGGCGGCCGGTGAAGCGGACCAGCAATAAATTGGCAACGTTGCTGCAGGCAATGAGCAATACGAACGCTACTGCCGCCAGCAAAGTGGCGAACGCCGGCCGCAGATTGCCGACGACATCCTCAGGCAGCGTTTTGAGTGACAGGGTCGATGAACTGTCGATTTTGTCCGGATACTGTGTGCGGTAACTTTGTTCGAGCGACGGCAACGCGGCACGCGCCTGTTGGATTGTCATCCCCGGTTTTAATCGCCCGACCACGCGCAGAAAACCGGTTCCGCGCATCATTCGTTCGTAGGAAAAACCGGGAATCACGAACGGTTTCGTTGTCCAAACTTCGGCGTTCGGTCCGGTCCAGGAAAACGGCAAGTTCGGCAACACGCCAACGATCGTGTGCGGCACGCCGTCGAGTGTGATGCTGCGACCGATCACGTTGGCGTCGCCTCCCATACGTTTCTGCCAGAAATTTTCGGTCACCATCGCCACATCCGCGGTCTCTTCTTCCTGTGGCAAGAAATTGCGGCCACGAATCGGATGCACTCCGAGGACGTCGAAATAGTTCGAGGTTACTTTACCGCCAAAAAGTTGAACTGGATCGCCCAGTCCGGTCAAAGTGAAGGGAAGGGTGTTTTCGCCGCCGAACCCGTCGAACATCGTTTGCCCATTGCGGTAATGCTGATACCGCGGTGCCGACAGCGGAAGTTCCAATAGATTGCGATCCTTGGCGTTCGAAAACATGTGCAAGACACGTTCGGGGTCCTTGAATGGAAGACCGCGCAGGAAGAGATCGTTAATCAAACTGAAGATGGCAGTGTTCAGGCCGATCCCTAACGCGAGCGTGATGAGCGCAAGCAAAGTAAATCCGGGCGATTTGAGTAATTGCCGAAAAGCAAAGCGAACGTCATTCATGGAATTTCTGATTGTTGATTTCTGATTGCCGATTTTCGGATGACGAATGTCGAGTGACAAAGCTCGAAGGAATGACCAAATGACAAATTTCGAATCGAGCGCTCGGTTCTTCGAGCTTTAGGCTTCGTCATTGTTTCATCATTCGTTATTCGAGCTTCGTCGTATTGTTTTCATTCGGTCCTGAGAGCCTGGATGGGATCGATCAAGGTGGCGCGGCGGGCCGGGATCAGACACGCCAGCAGAGCGGCGAGGGCCAGTCCGATAGCAGTCAACGCAAGTAGAACCGGATTGTGGGGGGAAATTTGGTAGAGTTGCGCCGCGAGCAGCCGGCCAGTAGCGAAGACCGCGATCAGACCGACGCCAAGTCCGATCAGAACGGGATTCATTCCTTGTCTGACGACGAGCTGCAAAACATCTTTAACCTGCGCACCAAGCGCCATTCGCACGCCGATCTCGGCGGTGCGCTGTTCCACTGTGTAAGCGACGGCGCCGTAAATGCCGACGATCGCGAGCAACAGCGCAATCCCGGCAAAAGCCCCAAGCAATCCCATAGTCAACCGT
>DATMPQ010000361.1:0-2245 GCA_035567015.1 Chthoniobacterales bacterium
TTACCGGCGTCAAAAGTCCGTCTTCGATTGCGACCGCAATGCCAAGATCGACATCGGCGTATTGTACGAACGCGTCGCCGTCGAATGAGGCGTTGACTCTTGGAACTTTGACCGCGGCTTGCACGGCTGCTTTCAACACGAGATCGTTCAAAGTAATCTTGGCGGTATCGGCGCCTTCGCCCGCTGATTTCAATTCTTCGCGCGCAGCCATAAGCGGCCCGGCGTTGATGTCGATGGTGAGGTAAAAATGCGGAATCGGACCGAGGCTCTCGACCAGACGTTGCGCAATGATTTTACGCATACCCGAAAGCTGAATTCGCGCGCCTTCGCCGGCTTTCACTGACGGCGCAGGTTTCCCGGCAGCGGATGGTTTTTGCGGCGCAGTCGCTTTCGATTTTGCCCCGGCGCGAACGTCGGTTTCGGTTACGCGGCCGTCTGGGCCTGTTCCTTTGACGCTGGCAAGATCGACACCCAGTTCGGCGCCAACTCGTCGCGCGACCGGCGACGCCTTTATACGTAATTCCTCAGGCTGTGGTGGCAGGCGTGCCGCCTGCGCAGCCGACACTGCTGCCTCTACAGGTTTCCCCTTTTTTTCTTTTTTTGGCTCTGCTTTCCTTTCTTCTTTCTTTTCGGCTTTCGCCTCCGCCGGTTTCTCTTCTTTTTTTCCCTCACCGGGCGCTTCTTCGCCCTCGCCACCAATGAACGCGATCTTGTCGCCAATGTTTACCTTGCCGCCTTCTTCCACATAGATTTCGGTGAGTGTTCCATCTTCTGGCGATTCCCATTCCATCGTTGCCTTGTCGGTTTCGATTTCAGCCAGCACTTCACCAGCCGAAACTTTGTCGCCTTTCTTTTTTTTCCAAGACACGAGTGTTCCCTCCGTCATCGTGTCGCTCAGCTTGGGCATTTGGATTTCAGGCATTTTTAGGAAGCTGAGAGTTTGAGGATTGAGAAAAGAAAAAGTGAATCGTCAGGCGTAACAGACTTTTTTCACGGCTGCGATGAGTTTGTCCGCGCTTGGCAACACGGCTTTCTCTAGTCGTTCATTATAAGGCATCGGCACATCCTCCTGGGAAACGCGCAAGATCGGCGCGTCGAGCACATCGAAAATATTTTTCTGGATGCGATAGCAAACTTCCGCGCCCACACCGCAGAACGGGCGATCTTGCTCGACGATCACCACGCGATGTGTTTTTGCCACCGAATCGAAGATTGCTTTCTCATCGAGCGGTTTGATGGAGCGAAGATCGACAATCTCGGCGGAAATATCTTCCTCTTCGAGTTGCGCAGCGACGGCGAGAGCCAGCGGCACGGTTTGCGCGTAGCAAATAATCGAGACATCGCCGCCTTCGCGCTTCACTTCCGCTTCGCCGAGGGGGATGAGCAACTCTTCGTCCGGCGGCTCGACCATTCCCTTCGAGCTGTAAAGAAGTTCCGCCTCCAAAACGAGCACCGGATTGTTGTCCCGCACCGCTGTTTTCAACAAACCTTTCGCATCACGCGGCGTGGCCGGCGTGCAAATTTTCAAACCGGGGACGTTGGCATAAAGCGGTTCAGTCGCGTGCGAATGAGTGGCGCCGAGCTGATGCGCCGGACCATTCGGTCCGCGGAACGTGATCGGGATATTGAATTGTCCGCCCGACATCGTGAACATGTTCGGCGCGTTATTGACGACTTGGTCGAAGGCGACGAATGAGAAACTGAACGTCATGAACTCGATGATCGGCCGGAGCCCAACCATGGCCGCTCCGACACCCAATCCGGCGAAACCATTTTCGCTGATGGGCGTATCAATGATGCGTTTCGGACCGAAGCGCTCGAGCAAGCCCTGACTCACTTTGTAAGCGCCGTGGTATTCGGCAACTTCCTCGCCCATAAGAAACACACTCGGGTCGCGCTCCAATTCCTCCGCGAGCGCTTCGTTGAGCGCTTGACGATAAGTGATTTCTCTCACCGTTTTGCTCCGTCGGCGTAAGTGTAATCGTAAAGTTTCTCGAGCGGAATCTCCGGACTTTTCTCGGCAAACTTCACGCTAGCGAGCACCGTCTCCTTCGCCTGCTTGTCGATCTTGTCGAACTGTTCGTGCGTCAATTTGCCTTCACGAGTGAGTTGCGCGCGCAAGCGCGTAATCGGATCGTCGAGCCGATATTTTTCCAGCTCCGCCTTCGTCCGATAACTGGCCGGATCGGACATGGAGTGGCCGCGATAACGATACGTGCGAATCTCGACGAAGGCCGGATGCGGA
>DATMPQ010000362.1:0-3544 GCA_035567015.1 Chthoniobacterales bacterium
GAGAATTGCTTGAACGCGAGCATGCTCAATGCAGAAGAGGAGCGTGTGCGCCAGATTTTGTCCAATCGCATGGCCGAACTTCAAGCTACGCCCGGGTTTCCCGATGCGGCGAAGGAATTCAAGATCGATACCGGCTACGGCGTGGTGAAATTAATCCAGAAAAGCACACCGGCTGATTTGACCGAGCCGGATGGCGGCAAGCTGGGCGGAATCAATCTGGTGGTCCTGACTGCGCAATGGGCGCGCGGCGGAGTCTCGCAATCGAAGCACATCGCGTTTTATGTTTATCGGCCCGGATAATTCTCGATCTGCAGGCGACACGATTGCCTTTGCAGCTCGGAAGGATTGCTTGCGGGCCTTTACTCTGCTGGAGATCACGCTGGCAGTCGCGATCCTGGCGATGATGTCGGTGGCGATTTATCGCTTCGTGGAATCGAACTTGACCGCGCTGCGCGTTTCCTCCGAGGCGAGCGCGGCGGATGCGCGTTATAGCGGTTTGCGCGATCTCTTGATGACGCAATGGCAAAGCTTGTCCGGGGGCAACGGCGCGATGACGGGTGAGCCGTTTAAGTTCAACGATCGCCCGCGCGATGAGATCAAGTGGACTTGCGGGGCCGGACCTGGATTGCTCACGCGCTATGCGGCGGGTGATTTTACGGTGTCGATGCGATTGCAACGGGAAAGCGACAAGAGCAACCGGCTCGATCTGGGTCTCTTGCGCAAACCGCAGGATGATCCGTCCACCACGCATGAGCACGAGAGCTGGGTGCCGTTGATTGCGAACGTGGGCAGCCTGCAAATCCGCTATTTCGAGCCGCGATTGAATGTGTGGGTGGATCGATGGACCGACACGCTGGTTTTGCCGCGGCTGGTGAAGATCGTGGTCGGACGCAACGATGCCGCTGTGCCATTTGAAGTGATCATCCCGCTGGGGCGAACGCCGTTTTGATGATGTCAATATTAACCGGAGATCAGAGGACACAAGTCGAGAATCGAGAATCCCGCCACGGCGGGCAGGCGAGAATCGAAATTCGAAATTCGAAGGTGCGGGCGGCGGCCCTCATGTTATCGCTCTGGGCGCTTTTTCTGTTGAGCGCGATGGTCATTTCCTGGGCCGTGGAGATCGATTCGCGTCTCGCACTTTCTGGAAACGCGAACCGGGTTCTGGAAGCGGAAGCGATGGCATGCTCTGGCTCGGAAATTGCATTGAATCCGATTATCAAGCCCGGCTCGCCGAATCTGCGCCGGCAAATGGAGGGTCGTCAAAGCTATGAAGCGCGAATTACCGGCGAAGGCGGACGGTTAAATGTGAATTGGCTGGTGGCGAACGAAGATCCGCAGCGGTTGGAGATTTTGCGAAGATATCTCGAGAACAAAGGCATCGATCTGAATGAACGCAACGTGATGATGGATAGCTTGCTCGATTGGGTGGAACCGAATACTGGACTCCACCACTTGAACGCACCGCCGGAAAGCGACGACTACCATCCGGCGCACACCTTGTTTACGCGGATTGAGGAGCTGAAAAAGGTCTTCGGCTGGGGCGAGTTCACTTCGACTCCGGGTTGGGACGAGGATTTTACGCTCAATAGCGGCGGCCCGATCGACCTCGCCTGGGCCTCCCGCAACGTGCTGCTGGCGTTGCCGGGCATGACGGACAGCATGGTCGATCGCTTCTTGGTCCTGCGGCGCGGCCCCGACGGAATCGATGGAACCGCCGATGATCCGCCGTTAAACACCCTGGAGGATGTGCGGGCGGCGCTTGGTCTTTCGCCCGAGCAATTCCAGCAGCTTGCCGGCTTGGTCGGACTCAGGGACCAGGTATTTCGCATTGTGAGCGTTGGGAAATCGGGCGACGCCACGCGAGTGGTGCAGATGGTGGTCCGCAAAGTGAACAATATTCCTCAATTGATCACGTGGAAGGAGCTTTGATATCGAGGTCGCATCGACATCTGTGTTTATAATGCCGACCGCGCACGGCTGGAATTTCTTGCGCGCGGCTGAGCGGAACGGTTCCTGGGACGTGCGCATGCTTCGGACTTTAGATGAAGCGGTGCCGCTGCTGACGGCCCAGGACGAGTTTGTACTTGGGCTACCCATTTCGGCCGTGCTCGCGCAACGCTTTCACTTGCCGACTGTCGATCCAGCGGAGTTTCCGGAGATGATTCGCATCCAGATCGAGAAGGCGCTGCCGTTCTCAGCGGATGAAGTGACAACTGACTTCGAGGTGATCGAACAGACGGAAACGGGAAGCGTAGTTTCGGCGGTGGCGGTTCGAAACGAGCAACTGGCTGAGATCGCAGCGCCCCTGCTGAAGCGTGATTACATCCCGCGGCAGGTGACAGTTTATGCTGCGCAACGCGCCAGCACCTATGCCCCGCAAGGAAATGCTCTCCTCATTTACCCCGAAGGCGAAACCGTTGTTTCCGCGGTGACCGAGAACGGTAAAGTCAGTCTCACGCGAACGCTGGAAGGCGTCACGCCGCAACAATTGCAAATGGAATTGCCGCAACTGGCGTTGAGTGCGGAATTGCAGGGGATCAACGCATCGTTCCCGAATGTGCTGCTGGACGAGAGCTGTTACGAATTGCGCGACACGGTGCAAGGAATCCTGGCTAGCCAGACTGAGATCGTCGGAGTCGAAACGCCACCGGCTTCAGTCAAACTCAATCTTCTGCCCGAGAGCTGGCGGTTGCGTCGCTCACAGCTGGCAAGACGAGGGGAATGGCGGAAGTGGCTCATCTGGGCGGGCGCCGCCTACGCGGGACTTCTTTTTCTTTTTCTCGCTGGCTTGGCTTACTTCCATTTGGAAATTGGGAGGCTTGATCGCCAGATCACCCGCGATGCGCCCAAGACCGAATTCGTTCGGGCCGCGGAAGGCAACTGGAAGGCGGTCGCGCCCGCGGTCGATTCGCGTTATTACCCGGTCGAAATTTTGCTGCATCTATTCAACAGTTTGCCCTCGCCCGATGTGCGCATTACTGCTTACAACCAGTCCGCGCGCCAAATCTCAGTGGACGGTGAAGCCGGTTCGGCGGCGCTCGCCTATCAGCTTATCGACAAATTAAAAAAGAATCCGGAATTGCAAGTTTTTCAGTTCGACATGGCCGCGCCGCGTATTCTGCCGAACAATCATGCCCAGTTTCGCCTGGAGGGAAAACCGCGATGATGATGATGCCAGCTTGGTACGAACGCATGAATCAACGTGAGCGGCTCCTCTCGTGGATCGTAGCCGGTGCGGTCATTGCGTTGCTCAACCTTTTGATTTGGAGCTGGCTGTTCGGTGCGCTCGGTCGGGCGCGGGCGCAGTTGGCAGAGCGCAAAGCCACTCGCGCCGAGCAAGCTGTCTATGTAAAAGAGCGTAGTCTCTGGGAGAAGCGCGATCACTGGCTCCGCCAGCACCAACCGGTACTGAAAAATGCCGCCGACGCCTCCACGTTGCTGGACGAATTGAAACAAATCGCCGGCAAGCACAATATCTTGATCGAGAATCCGGCCATTGGCGCCGGCGAAACGACGCCCTATCATCAGACAGTTTTCGCTT
>DATMPQ010000363.1:0-3309 GCA_035567015.1 Chthoniobacterales bacterium
TTTCCGACCGCTTCTCCATCGACATTGAACCACATTCCAGGTCGCGACCGCACGGAGATCTTTTTTGCACGCCGAAAAATAAGCGCGTTGCTGGAGAGATGCTTGCCCAAAACCATTTCCGCCGCGAGCAATGCCATCTCGGGCTTCGGAAGTTTTGGAATCAAAACCAGGTCAAGCAATCCGTCACTCGGATCCGCATTGGGCGCGATCGGCAAACCGGCGGCGACGAAGCTTCCATTGGCAATAATGACGTTATAAAGATCGATCGACAATCGCTCCGTGCCGTCGAGAACAATGGTTGTGCGATACGCGTGTAAGTCCGGCAAAGCCGCTGCGGCGCTGCGCACATAAGCCAGCGGTCCCCAGGCGCGTTTGATCCCGGGTGTTAATTTTTCATTGACCAGTCCGCTGAAACCGCCGGTAGAAACATTCACGAAGTAACGGGTGCGGTCGCTCCTCACCCGCACGAGATCGATTGCCGCCGTTTGTTTGGCGCGCAAGATGTCGATGTTCTCGTCGAGAGTTGCAGGCAGCCCGAGCGACCGCGCAAAGTCATTCCCGGTACCGAGCGGAACAAGTCCAACACAGATCTCTCGCGCGCGGCGCGGCGACGCAATTCCGTTGACGACTTCATTCAACGTGCCATCGCCGCCCGCCGCGATAACGTAATTGAAGCCCGCGCGAATCGCCTTGCGCGCAAAAGTTTCCGCGTCGCCCGGCTTGTGTGTTAGATGCAGTTCACCGGGGCGCAGGAGGCGAAGCTTTTTAAGGAGAACGTCGAGATCCTTAATCGATCCCGCGATCGGATTGACAAGTATGCACGGTTTCATGATCCGATTGTTGATCTTTGCCTCAACTCGCGAAAGCTTTCGGAGTCAAGGCGCGAGATTCAGTTTACCTTTCGCTGATTTGGGCCAAATTTTAGGAGCGCGTCGCGTATGGCTAACAAGAATTCCGAACCGGCCAAGGGCAAATCCGATATGGCGGATGGATTCCGCGTCTCCGGCGGCCCGGTCATACGCCTGGCTGAAGACGAGGAGAGCAGCTCGGTGCGCGCCTTTGGTGACGTCGTCGAGCTTCCCCGTCTTCACGGTCCGCCGATTTTATTCGCCATCGCGCGCGATCCACGCACCATTTTCACTTACTGGGACATCGATTGGCCAACGATCTTTGCCAAAACGGTGCCGGTCGATCGACAAGTTCATCTTCGGGTGCGCAGTGCGGACGGTATCGAAGCGAGCGCGGCGGTTGAGCCGATGGCCGGCGACTATTACCTCACCGTTCCCCAACCGCGCGGCACCTATCGTGTTGAGATTGGTTACTATCAACCGCCCGATGTTTGGCATTCTGTCGCTACCTCCGATCAAGTGAACATGCCGCCCGACAGCGTCGCGGAAAACGCAGATCTCGATCTTGCCACGATTCCGTTTCATCTCAGTTTCCAACGCTTGATCGATTTGTTTCGCGCATCGAACCGCGACGCGTTGGCGGAAATCATCTCCCGATTGCAAAAGCGAGCTCTGACTGACGAAGAGCACGAGCTGTTAAGCGCCGAGGAATGGGAAATTCTTCGCGCCATGAATCTTTCCCTGTCGGACATCGCCGCAGCCCGGCGCGCATTCAAGGAGCGCGCCAGCAGTGAGAAATTGCGCAAACGCACGGAAGCAATTCTCGGCTTCGGATCGAGCAGTCCGGCGCGCGGATTTGGCGTTAGCAGTTGGAGTTAAATTAGCCCGCCCAATTCGACGCATTGCATCGACACGTAGCCTGATGATGATCTACCGATTCAGCTTCAGTCCCTCGGGCATTTCCGGCAGTGGTGCGTTGATGCGGCTGTGGCGCTTCCCGTAGCTGAAGTAAAAGACGAAACCAATCAGGAGCCAAACGATCAAACGCATCCAATTCGTCCACCCTAGTCCGTAGATCATCGCGCCGCAGACGATGATCCCGAGAGTCGAAACAACCGGCACCGCCGGCACGCGAAATCCTCGTTCTAGATCAGGACGCCGGGCCCGCATTATCCAAACCCCTGCGCAGACGAGAATGAAAGCGAACAGCGTTCCGATGCTGGTCATTTCACCGGTGACGTCCGCTGGAACGAAGGCCGCCAGTGAGCCGGTGAAAACAAAGAAAAGCATGTTCGATTTGTAGGGTGTCCTAAACCGCGGGTGGACATCGGAAAAAACTCGTGGTACGAGTCCGTCGCGACTCATTGAAAAGAAGACGCGCGATTGCCCGAGCAACATCACGAGGATGACCGACGAAAAACCGGCCAGGATCGCGACCGTAACCGATTTCGATAGCCACTCATAGCCGGTCATGTACTTAGTGATCGCGAACGCGACTGAGGCTTCACGGCCAGCCGAGCGAAAGTCCTGCACCGTCGCAACGCCGCTCAGTACGTAGGAGAAAAGCACGTAAAGCACCGTGCAAAAAGCCAGCGATCCAAGAATGCCAATCGGCATGTCGCGCTTCGGATTTCTCGCTTCCTGCGCTGCGGTCGAGACGGCGTCGAAACCGATGTAAGCGAAAAAGACGACACCCGCCGCCCCGAGAATGCCAAGGATTCCGCCGTAGGCGTGGGTGATCCCTTGCGGTGTGACATAGGTAGTTGCCGCCGGAATCAACGGCGTATGGTTCGCCGGGTTTATGAATCCCCACCCAATGCCGATGAAGAGCAATACAATGCTCACCTTCAAGACAACGATTAGACCATTGACGAAAGCCGATTCCTTCGTGCCGCGGATAAGCAGGAGCGTGAGGAGAAGGAGAATGAAAACCGCCGGGATGTTTAACATCCCATGTATCCCGGTCGGATCATGCTCGAAAGGTGAATGTGTCCATTGGTATGGGAGCCGCAGCCCGAACCAATCGAGTACGCGATTCGCGTATTCGCTCCACGCGATGGCGACGGTCGACGCGGCGACCGCGTATTCGAGAATCAAATCCCAGCCGATGATCCACGCGACAAACTCGCCCATCGTCGCGTACGAATAGGTGTAGGCGCTCCCTGCAACCGGAATTAGCGACGCGAATTCGGCGTAACATAGACCGGCAAACGTGCAACCGATGCCGGCGACGATGAACGCAAGCACGACCGATGGACCCGCGCGATCAGCAATAGCGGCAGCGGTGCGCACAAAAAGGCCAGCGCCGATGATTCCCCCGATGCCGAGCGCCACGAGGTTTACCGGCCCGAGCGAGCGCTTCAGGCTGTGTTCGCCGACCTCCTGCGCCTCTTCCATCAGCCTCTCGAGAGGCTTCCTTGCGAATAGATTTGCCATGCGTTCGCTTTCTTTTTTGAGTTAC
>DATMPQ010000364.1:0-25544 GCA_035567015.1 Chthoniobacterales bacterium
CGGTGGCGAGAATATGGCCTTGCTCACGTCGAGCCCGACTTTGCGCCGGTCGATATCGAATGCGGCCACCACTTCGATATCGCTCGGCCGATACGAGCCGATTTGCCGGTGCATCAGTCCGACGCCGGAGCCGTTGGCAGATGAGCCGTGATAAAAATTTATTCCCTGGACGAGCGAACTGGCGCAATTTCCCACTCCGACGATGGCGATTCTTATTTTTCTCATTTAAAAAAACGCAACCCTAACCGCAGCAGGGCGGTTCGGGCAAGATACAAGTTTATTATGTCGATTTTAAAACAGGCGGCTTCTTCCCTCCTGAGGATAAATGTCCGCGGCTCGAACGATTAGCCCATTCAAGATGGAGGCGCAAGCACTTAAGAGGGAGCAATTTTTATTGAAAAAGAAGGCTCGGCCTAGGAGATAGACAGGATGCGATTGGAGCTTCGGGCCGTTGCGTGCCTAATTATCCTTGCTTTGCCCGCTCCCTTGCAGGCAGCCGCCCCCACTTATAGCAGCGAAGAAGCGGTCGCGCTAGCTCAAGCTCAAAATCCCGAAATTGCCATCGCCCGTAAGCAAGTGCAGGCAGCGCGCGGCGGCCTCATTGAAGCGCGCTCCGGCTTTCTCCCCTCGGTCGTCTCGACTGGACTGCTAGACAAACGGGAACACCAGCAGCAAACGCGTCTCCGGGATGAGGACTACAACGCTTCGCTGCGAGTCCTGCAAAATCTCTACACCGGCGGCGCAGTCACCAGCCAGGTGGCAATCGCGCGCTTAAACATCGAGAAGCAGGAGTACGAGTTCCAGGAAATCGCCAATCGCGTGGTGATGGACGTGCGGATCGCGTTTTACGAGCTCCTCCTGAATCGCGCGAAGATTAACGTGCGCGAAAATTCCGTGCGGGTTCTGGAGGAGGAACTGAAGACACAACAGGAAAGGCTGAGCGCCGGGATCGTCGGCACATTGAATGTTCAGCGCGCCGAGGTGGCGCTGGCCAATGAGCGCCCGGAGTTGATCGACGCACAGACGCAACTGAAAAATTCCTATCTGCGCCTGGGAGAACTTCTCGGGATCAATTTCCCGCCCGATTCCGAGCAGGCACCCTTTGAAATTTCGGGACAATTGCAATACCACCCGCGCCATCCCGATCTGAACGAATGCCTGGCCCGAGCGGATACGAGTCGACCGGTAATTAAGGCGCGGCAAAAAGATATCGAGATCGAAGATCGGCAATACACGCTGGACCGAAGCGAAGTGCGGCCGCACGTGGAATTTTTCTCCGCCTACGAACTTTACAACGAGCGCGACCCGGAGGTGGGTCGCGAATTTAATCATGGCTATTTGGTGGGGATAAATGCGACCTGGCATGTGTTCGACGGGTTTGCCACCAAAGGGCGCCTTCAGGCCACGCGGGCCCGGCGTGAAGCAGCCGTTGAGGCGCTCGAGGCGGCGCGGCGCGCCGTTGCTTCAGAAGTTCGGAGCGCGTTTTTCGATCTCCAACAGGCTGACCACGTGCTCGAATCCGAGAGCAAAAATGTGCAGACCGCCGATGAAACTCTCGAGAGCGCCAAAGCCAATCTAGCGGCTGGATTAGGAACACAACTCGATATCCTGCAAGCAGCATCCGATGTAACGCGGACACGCACCACCCGATTAAGCGCAATCTATTTGCACAACGTGGGGCTGGCGCGGCTGGTCCGCGCTTGCGCCTCCCGTCCCGAAGCACTCGATTTCGAGCCGAACGTCAAGAACCGGTCCGGCCGCGATCGTGATGACGCGCAAGTTTTTGATGTGGCCCGGCCACCAGCAAAGTTGAGCGAGCAATGAAATCAATCCGTTTTGCCATCGCCCTTGTGGGCGCTTCTTTCTTGTCGATCTCGTCTGACGCCCGGGGAGTAACGCTGGACACTCTTCTTCAAATCACGCTGGAAAAGAATCCCGCAATCCAGCAAGCGAAAGCGCATCTCGAAGAAGCGGCCGGGCAGCGACTCGTCCTTCGTTCCGTCATGTGGCCCGATGCAAAATTGCGAGTGCCCGCCGGTGTGCAGGGCGGACATCGCGCGGGCGAAAGTGGAACGAAAGGGTTCGGCTTCGTGCACGGATCGTTCACTCAGGCATTGTTCAACGCCGCTATTCCACCGTGGCGCCGGCGTGGAGATGTCGATGTTTTGATCGCGCAGCAGCAGCTAAATGTGGCCGTGGTGGAACAACTTCACTCGGCCCGCCTGGCTTTTTATGCGGCGCTCTACAACCGCGCACTGCAATCGATCCGCCAGGACCAGCGGCGACGACTGGAAGAAAATGTCGTTAGTGAGAAACAACGTTACGAGGCTGGGTTGATTGATCGCAGCGCCTTCACCAGCGCGACCGTGCAAGCTCGCGAACTCGATTCGCAAATCGAGGAAGCGCATCGCGCTTATGCCGAAGCGCGGCTGAAATTGACCGAGGCGATGGGCCGCGACCTCGGGCCGGAGGCGACGCTGCCCGATGCGGAAGGCGAGCTGCAATTCGCGCCGGTGTTTGTCGATGTTGATTCGGAAACGGCCGCAGCGCTGGAGCGCCGAGCCGATCTGAAGCTTGCTCGCCTGTTCGTTCGCGCTGCCAATGAAGATCTGCGCATTATCGAAGCCGGTTATTATCCTTTGGTCGAGGCCAGAGTTTCTGGTGAATATATTCCGGTCTCGGGAATTCACCGGGAAGGTACCTCACGCCGGACGGACGACATCTCTTCGGAAATCCGGGCGGGCGGCGCATACACGTGGAGTGTTATCGACAACGGCAAGGTGAGGGGCGCGGCGATGAAGCAGCGATCCACGCGCGAGATGAACGAACTTACTTGCCGCAAATTGGAAGCGAACGTGGGCCGCGAACTCTTGCGCATCCACCACGATCTGGAGGCGACCGGGGCGCGACAAAAGTCGCTCGCGGCAGCTTCCACCGCCGCAGAGCAGAGTGCGCTCGTCGTAGCGCAAAATCTGGCGGGAGGTCTCGCCTCACAACTCGAGTATCGGCTGACGCAAAACGGCTTTTTGGAAACCAAAAGCGGATTGCTCGACGCCAGTTATCAGCACAATCTCGCCACCGCCGAATGGGACCGCGCAACTGGGCGCTATTTTCAATTTTCCGAAGACACCGCGCCAAACGTGCATTAGTTCCAGCAAGTTGAAGTTGCCGGAATCAAAGAGAGTTTTGTGGGGCGGTGGGGCCCTGGTCGTGTTTCTTCTCGCGGTGGCCTACTATTTTGCGATGCCGGTAGCGGAGGTGACGGCGGTCCGTCGTGGCACCGCCATCGCTGCGGTTTATGGAACAGTGAGAATCGAGCCCGCATTTGTCGTTCACGTTAGGGCCCAGAACTCAGGATTCATCACGTTGGCCGATTCTTTCGCCGCCGCGCGCGGGGCCATCGGGAAAAGCGTGGAGAAAGCCCAATTGCTGGCCACCATCGCTGACGAAACAACGGCCCGGCAATTGAAGCAAGCGCGTGCCGACCTCCAGGCGGCAACAGAACGCGCCAAACTCCCCGTCCCTTCTTCGGAATTACTCAAGGCAGCGGAAGACAACCTTCAACGGCTCGAGAAAGTGGCGGCATTGGGCAACGTGCCGGCCGTCGAATATGCGCGAGCGAAGAGCGAAGCCAATCGATTGCGCAGCACGGTCGAGACTGAGCGAATCGAGCGGGAACAGAATCTCGAGACACTCGATGCCACCTGCAAGAAACTCGAAGCGCAGATGAAAAATTCCGAGATTCGCTCACCGATCGACGGGCTCCTCACCAGCATCCAGACCATCGACGGCGAGCTGGTCGCGGATGGCAATGAACTTTTCACCGTCTCGTCACGCAAAAATTACGTCCGCGGCGAAGTGAACGAAGAGGACGTGGGCGAAGTGAAACCGGGAATGAAGGCGACGTTGCAATTATATGCTTATCGAACCAGGGCTTTCACCGCGCACGTCACCTCCATCCAGCCTGCGGCCGACCCGACCACCCAGCGCTACACAATTGTGCTCGAGCTGGAAAATGCGCCCGATAATTTAATGGCCGGGATGACCGGGGAAATGAACATCATCACCGGCACACACGAAAATGTTTTGCTCGTGCCGGCACGTGCCCTTCTGGTCGATCAAGCATTAATCGTAAAACACGGCACCGTGCGTTCTCGCACGGTCCAGGTCGGATATCGGACGCTGGATTTCGCAGAAGCGATGAGCGGCCTCTCACTGGGTGATCACGTGGCCGTCTCAGATCAGGATCGGTTGCACCCGGGAGAGCCGGTCCGGCAACGAATGATCGACCTGCCACGCGCAGCACAGCAACCGTGAGCCCGCCGCTTTACATTGCCTTGCGCTTCTTGAGCCATCGCAAACGCGCTTTGCTGCTGAGCCTGAGCGGCGTCGTCTTCGGGGTCGGGATTTTCATTTGCACCCAAGCTCAAACGCAAGGCTTCGCGCGCTATTTCATCGACTCGACTATTGGCAGCAACGGCGCGCTCGTCATCCGGTCCCGTTTCCGCCCACGCTACAAAGCCCTCATGGTCGCTGCCAAAAGTTCAAACACGAACGCGGCCCACCGCCTTTACTTCGAGGGCATCACCGACGCGAATCAAATCATGCGGGTGAGCCGGCGCTTCTCCAATGTCGTTTCCTGTTCACCGGTCCTGCGTGGACAGCTCAGCGCGCGCTCCGGATTCGAAAATGCGACGGTAGATCTTTTTGGAATCGATCCCGTTCTTCATTCGCAAACCACGGACCTTCTGCACGAATTAATTGCGGGCAGCTTCGATGATTTTCGAAACAACACCAGCTCGGTCATTGTCGGTTCCCGGCTCGCGGAGGAACTCGGCGTCGATATAGGCGACACGATGCAATTGCTTTCGCCCGGCGGCGAGTATTGGCGTTTTACCGTCGCAGCCATCGCGCGCGCCGGCGTCGGCTCGATTGACTCGACCCGTATTTACTCCCACGCCAGGGTCGCACAAACCCTGTTGCAAAAGCCATTTGGCGTGTCGATGATCATTTACAAGCTGCGTGACCCGGATCGCGCGCCCGCTCTGGCCAATCATTTCGAAAACCTATTTCAGCACGTCTCCACCAGCTGGCAGGAACGCGAGGAATCCACCTTGCAGCTTTTTCTGATGTTGCGGGTATCGGCCGGCATCACTGTCTCGCTCATCATCTTACTCGCCGGCTTCGGTATTTTTAACGTGCTCACCATGTCGGTCCTCGCCAAGGTCAAAGAGATCGCAATTTTGCGTTCGATGGGCTACCGGCGAATCGACATCAGCGCGATTTTCTTGTGGCAGGGTGCGCTTGTCGCCGCGGTCGGATCTGTGCTGGGCTGTTTGCTCGGCGCTTTAATGACCTGGGGAGTGGGACATATTCCCATTCGGATTCGCGGCCTGCTCTATGCCAATCACTTTTTGGTGACATGGGATTGGCGACATTATTTCTGGGCGACAGTTCTTGCGATCGTGGCCGTATTCATCGCCAGCTATGTTCCGGCGCGCCGCGCCGCTGAACTGGCACCAGTCGTCACATTGCGCGGGTCAAGCGTATGAACGGGAGCGTCTGTCTTAGTTGCCAGGCGATCGAGCGCTATTTGGGCGAAGAAGAATCGCGCGTGCACGCATTGCGCGGCGTCTCACTCGATCTCGAGCCCGGCAGCATCCACGCCGTCGTCGGCCCGTCCGGCTGCGGCAAGAGCACGTTGCTCTACATTCTCGGTCTGCTCGATCCGCCTGATGCCGGCCGCGTTTCAGTCGAGTCGGAAGCCATGTCGCATCTGGGCGATAACGAACTGGCGCGGAAACGCAACCAGCTCATCGGATTCATTTTTCAATTCCATTTCCTGATGGAAGACTTCACCGCCCAGGAAAACGTCATGATACCGATGCGCCGGCTCGGGCGGCTCTCCGATGAGGAGATGCGCGCGCGCGCGGCGGTTTTGCTCGAAGCAGTTGGACTGGGCGATAAACTGCGCCGTCCCATTCGGCATCTTTCAGGTGGTGAACAGCAGCGCGTGGCCATCGCGCGCGCGCTGGCAAACGATCCTCGGGTGATTCTAGCCGACGAACCGACTGGCAACCTCGACACTGCCAATTCAGAGCGCGCCTTTGAACTACTGCAAAGTATCGTGCAGCAAGGTCAGAAGGCATTGCTCCTCGCGACGCATAATCCAGTCATCGCCGAAGCGTGCGATTGGATTCACGAGATGCAGGATGGCCAGATCATCGCCAGCCACCCTCGCGGCCAGCGAAGTTTAGGCACCTGAACCGGCCGACACGGACGCCGCTAACCGCGGATGGCTCAGATGTTCGAGCAACCGGTCGATGTAATCCGCCCACGACCGGAATTTTCTGGCCCGGGCTTCAACACATAATCGCGCGTAAGTACTCTGATCGGTCAGCAATTTTTTGATCCCAGCCGCGAGGGCGTCCGCACTCGTTTGGTCGACAATCAGGCATCCGCCGCTGCGGGCCACTTCTCCAAGCGCGCCGTTGTCGCCGCAAATGCACGGCTTGCCGTGCAAAAGACTTTCCACGATGGGCAGTCCGTATCCTTCCATCAACGATGGATAAACGGTGAATCGGCAATCGCGATACTCGCGCAACAATGTTTTGTCATCGACGTGCCGCAGCCAGCGGAGAGGGCGACGGCGCAGCTGCAGGTTCCAAATTTGTCGGACGATCTTGTTCAACGGCAGTCCGGCGCTTCGTCCGATGAGATGCAACTCAAATGATAATCCCTGTTGCCATAATTTCTCGGCTGCACGCATCAAGGTGAGATGGTTTTTCCGGGCGTGAAAAGAACTGACATAAATAACAAGATTGCTTCGCCGATCGCCATCGGGCTGCTGCACAGCGCCTTCCAATTCACCCGGCCAGGGTTCCACGCGTGTTTCAGTCGCCGTGCAACCATACTCGCTCCAAAGGAAATGCAGATCGTCGCGGGCTTCCTCCGAAACGCAAAGCACGAGGTCGAAGAGCGCGAGCGATTCGATGTAAGGACGCGATTTCCGTCCTCGATTGCGATAGACGGACGTGAGCCGCAAATCCGTCGCATCGTGGAAAATCGCGACAGTGCGCGCCGGAGTTCGTTTGAGAAAACCCGGCAACGCATTGCGGCGAAGATCGCGATAAATGTCCGGCACGAGAAAAACGTCGCCGGCTCTCACTTCGTCTTCGAGTCGAATGCGCGGCCGCGAGATCAAACGCGACACCTCGGTGACGGGGTCCTGGCCGCGCCATTCCGGTCTCGCCGTCGCCCGGGAGCGGACGGCGAACGGGCGCGCGAGAAATCGGCGTTCGGGTTCGCCAAGCTCTTGATAAGAGTTGCCGATGTTGTTCCAAAAAATCGGCAGCAGATCGATGGATTGAGTCAGCTCCGCGAAAATTTTGCGCGTCATGCGCTGCATCCCCGTGTTTTGCACCGACCGGCAAGAACTGGTTACATCGATGAGCACTTTCATTTATGGAAGGGACATTTTGCGAAGTACGCTTCTGACCTCCAAAAATGTCGGAATATAATTGGCGACCGCGAAGGCGATGACTGTCCCGGCGATAACACCGGTGATTCCGTATTTCCTCGCCAGTAAGATCGACAATGTGAGATTCAAGAGCGCGGTGATGGTGCCGTAAATCGTCATCCCTTTGAGATGACCGGTGGCGTTGAGCAGGCAACTGCCGACCAAAAGCGTCGCCAGCATGAGCCGCCAAAGCGCCATCCAGACGATCACCGAAAACGGCGGTATCGCGACTGCGCCCGCCCAGAAACGAATGATGTCGCCGGCGAAGATGCTAAGCAGGCCGACAATCGCAAGGGTACTAAGGAAACTGAACTTGAAATTGGAACGCACAGTCTGCCGGATCCACTCGAAGTCGCGTTGGGCAAACGCTTCGGTGTACGCCGGCCAAAGCGATGGATAGGCCAGCGTCTGTAGCCCCGTCGCCAAAGCGAATAGGCTAAAGGCGACCGCGTAGGGAGTCACTTGCGAGGCCCCGAGAAAATGCGCGATCACCATGTTGTCGGTTTGCCAATTGATCATCCACCCGATCCCGATCACGAAAAATTTCCAACCGTCATTGAAAAGCGTCTTGGCAAACGCCGGGTCTATCGCCAGGAATTTGGGCGACAGCCACGGTTTGTGAAAAAAGAACAACCAGGCCGCGCAGATAACATTTATAAACAAGCCGAACCCGAAGCAGCCGAACACGAGCCAGGGAAGCCCGCCTCGCAACCAGATCACGGCCAGCAGTGCGATGAGATTGCCGAGACTTCCCGCCATGTTCCAAAGATTGGCCAGCGCGCTTTCTTGATGCGCCGCCAGCACGCGCGCAGGGATGAGCAGCGGAAGACTCAGCGCGAAGATCGACAATGCAATCGTCATCGCGGGAGCAATCTCAGCGCGCGCAAGAGGTGATTGCAGATTTGGAAATAAAAATGATGCGACGCGCGGCGCGAAGGCGCTCCCGAAAATGAGGATGACAAGCGCGATCGAGGACAGCATCAGGAAAGCGGACGAAACGTAGCGCCGGCCGGCATCAGGTGCGTTTTCGCCCTGGGCTTTAGCCAGCGCGTTGGTAAGACTGGCGGCCAAGCCGAAATCCGTAATGCTCAAAAACGTCAGGACGCTGGCGATCGTCATCCACGCGCCATAACGCTCGCTCCCCAGATATCCGATCGTGAGCGGAACCGAGATGACACTGACACTAATTGCTAAAACGCGCCCGGCTAGACCTGACGCGGTTCCTTGAAAGACGCCGCGTGACCGGCGCTCACGACGGTCTCGCGGAGAACCACGGCTTAAAGTGAGACTGGCCCAGCGACGTAAACTCGGAGTCAAGGAGGCTGATTATAGCGCATTCCGCTCCTCCTGCCGCCAGATCGTTCAAATCTTGTGGAATCCGCACGCATCGAGTGATATCCGCAGACCAAGTGAACGTCTTTAAGCAAAGGCACGTGAAATTCCTCGCGCGCAATCGGATTCAATATTTTGCTCATGCGGGAGACGCTAGACAAATTTTCGTTCTGGTTTCGTCGGGGAAACATCGGATTGTTCTCCGGTCTGGTTGCCTTGATTCAAAAGTGCTTTGATCGTAAGGGTCTTGCTCCTTTGCACAGGGAACAGGGGTGGGCCTGACCGTTTCATCTCATAAAGTCGGTTATCGCTTGTCCGCGAGGCGGCCTCAGGCAACCCACCCCCATTGGGAAAATACGACCATCGAGACGGCGGCTAGAATCGCTGAAAGTGCGAGATATGTACGGTTGAATGGCTTATGATCTCCGAGCAACGCAAGTAATATCATGATCGGAAAGATCACGAGCCCGAACCGCGGCACGGATTTAAGATCTCCCCATGACGTGATAAACAATACCGAGACGATCGAATAAATGGCGTAACTCGGTCGCAGTCGAAAACAGGCGAAGATTGCCAGCGCGATCAAGATCGTCGTGAAAACAAATTCAAAGGCGCCGTGATATCCAATCGACGAGCCGATGTGTTGTAAAGAGTATAAGAGGGTATTCCAAGGGAGGGTTAACCTGCGGTTCCAACCAGCGATAGCTTCCGCTTTGGATATGACGTTCCAGCTGCCGAACCGCCATCGCAGGAGAGTGAGATGACCCGCGAGAGCCAGTGGGGCCAGAAACAGCGCGAAGCAATCGGGCTTGACCCGATGCCATCGAAATTCCTTCTGGTAAAAGTATTCGAACGCTAGAGGAATAATAAGCAGCACACCGGGGGGTCGGCACAGTGCACCGGCTGCTGCGAGGACACCGGCGAACAGCCATCGATCGGCGCGCGCATAATAGAAGGCGCTTATAACAAGCGCGAGAAACAAAGACTCCGAGTAAACAGCTGATAAAAAGACAGTCGTCGGAAAGACACAGAGATAAAGCACCGCGCGAGCGCCCGTGCGCCGATCGTAGTCCAACCTCATCAGCCGATAGAAGTAGATAAGTGCTACAAGTAACGCGGTGTTTGACACAGTTATTCCGAGGAAGAGCCACCCGGAATCGTGATTTAGTGGAATGATATAATGAACCAGTCGAACCAGGTACGGATAAAGAGGAAAAAAAGCGACGTTGGATTGTTCTCCAGGAACAAATCTGTAACCGTGCTTGGCGATGTCCAGATACCATCCGCCATCCCACCTGGCCCACATGTTGACAAATGGGTGGGCGTTTGGGGAAAGGTGGCCCGATATATTCTGCACTGTGCCGTCGCTGGCTACCTCCCACTTATTGCTCTTCAAAGGGAAGTGGAGAAGATGAAAGCCGAACCACGCAACGCCGACCAATACCGCCCGACTAGTGCCGAGCGGCACTAATATGTCAGGCAGGAGCCAGCAGGGAGTGCGTCGTGCCACCGCCCTTAGAGCAAGCCAGCATATGGCCGCCCCTTGATGAACCTGGATCCGCCACTTTACCGTCGATTTCGGCGTTGAGATCATCGGCTTCGCTTCGTTGACATCTGCTGGCGCTGCTTCTCGCTGCGTCTCTGGCAAATCAGGCTCGTTCATTTCATTGATGTTTCAGCCCCTCAATCCAGCCGAACTAAGACAAATGAGGAACAAATGTAACTGTGCGATACAGGTACCAACGTTATCTCACTTACACAGTGAGTGTGAACTCGCTTCCAAGTATTAGACAGGAATGTAACAGCAACAAGTTTCAAAATCGAGAAGCAAGGTGCAACGCTTCCTGATGAACCGGCCGCGCCCAGGAGGTCACAATACCACGCGCGAACGTGCCGATTCTCCAAGTTCGAGACAGAAACGCATCCTCGTGAAATGTTGAAAGGAAGTTCGACTCCGGCTAGCCTCCCGATTTCCACTTGGAGAGGTGATGTCCTTCGAACATGTCTGCATCTGATCTGCCGGTCTCGATCATTATCCCCACCCTTAACGAAGTGGACAATATTGCTCCGCTCGTGTCGGAGATTCTCGCTGCAGCTAAACCGGTTCATGAAATTATCTTCGTCGATGGTCATTCAACCGATGGCACACCCGATGTTATTCGCTCATTCGCGGCAAACCATCCAGTTCGACTAATCGAACAGAATTCGGCCGCGCCGGGTTTGGCCGCTGCGATCGTCGCGGGCGCGACCGCGGCAAGCGGAGCCTTGTTGCTCATCATGGATGCCGATTTGAGCCACCCGCCCGAACGAATTAATGATTTGCTCGCTCCATTACAGGCAGGGGTGGCAGACATGGTGATTGGAAGTCGCTACGTTGAGGGCGGGTCCACACCGGGATGGCCTTTTTGGCGGCGAATGCTGTCGCGCGCCGGAGCCGGATTAGCTTATCCGCTGACGGGCGTGCATGATTGCATGTGCGGATTCTTTGCCATTGAACGTTCTCGTCTGCTCGAGCTCGCTGCTCCAGCGGTCGGCTTCAAAATCGCCTTTGAAGTAATCGTACGCGGGCGGCCAACTCTGAAGGTAATCGAAACTCCTATTGTCTTTCGGGATCGTGTCCGCGGCCGATCGAAAATGTCTTTTGGGGTTGCGCTACGATTTTTTTGGCGATGGCTTATCGCACTTTTCTCGTCCCGTTTTCGAGCGTTCCGATAAATTACGGTTTCCCCGCTTTTCAGATTCTCGAAGTGCCACGAAATCTTGAAACCGGCTGCGAGGCCCGTTAGAGTTACGAGCCTGAAACTTTGGAGCGAGGCTCTCGGTGTTTTGCAATCGTGATCGGATAAGGAACTGAAATGTCCGCTGCTTTCGAGCGATTCGGAGATTGAGTTCACCCGCCACACTTGCAAGAACGCTTTGCAGTGAATGGATTACGTTCTTCGACATATGAATGGAATCGATCTCGCTAATCCGCCTGTCGAGCAGATCAGTAATGCCGGTCACGCCATTCGGACACAACGTAAATGGGCCATCGCTACGGCGGTAGCTGTATTCCTTTGTGTTCTTGGCTGGCTCGCCTTTGAGATACCAAAAGGAACTCTTACGCATACAGATGAGTTGCTGACGGCCGAACGCAGCCGTGAGATGCTGTCAACGGGGCCGTGGGTGGTCCACTACAATTTCCAGCGGTCGTTTGAGAAGCCCCCTTTGCAGTACTGGCTGACTAGCTTGACACTTCCGCGGCTTCAGAACCGAACGTTGGCCGTTCGCGTGTGGCCGCTGCTTTACGGCTGCCTCACCATGGTCGCTCTCGGCTGGTTGGTTTTCCTGATTGAGCCTAACCGCCCTTGGCTTATCCCGCTTAGCCTGGCGATGCTCGCTTCCTCTCCATTATTTTCGCCGGAGGCCAGTCGCGGCTTCCTTGATATTGGGCTGACATTTTTTACAATCAGTGCGATTCTTTTCGCGCAGCTCGCGCGAAACCGACCCGCCTGGTGGCTAGGACTGGCGGCCGCCTCCTGGCTTGGTAGCCTGCAAAAGTTCCCGATGCCTTTTTTGGTCTGCCTGCTGATCATCGTGGTGCGGCTGACATCTTGCCGCGAACGCCCCAAGCTGCGAAGCGGCTGGCTCGTTGCCAGTATGCTATTGGCGCTGGCGACTATGGCAATCTGGCCACTGATTCAAATCACAAAATACGGTATGTCACCTGGTCGCCTGTTTCACGAGCAAGTCGTGGTCTGGACTGGACCGGCCAACCTCGGCATACGGCCGTACTTTGCAGTCTTGTACGGTTTGAGCACACTCGGAGGCGCCTGCGGTTTGCTGTCGTTTCTGGCCGCCTTCGTGGTTTTATTTTCGAAAAAGTTAAGGACTTCAGCCGGGGTTCGTGAAATCGCAATCGTCAGTCTGGCAGTGATTGCGCTGGTGGTCGTCTCCAATTTTCGCGGCGTTCGCTATATCGTACCGATTGTTCCGTGTCTCTGCTTTTTGCTTGCGCTGCTCTTTCATAGATTTTTGGAACAGGGGCCGGTCATTCGCTTCCGCACGACGGTTCTTCTGATTATCGTGTTATCGGCTGATTTCGTCCACTCAGCGATAACAATAGAGCGTCGACGAAAGAACGTGCCCGATGAAAAGCTGATCGCTGAAAAGCTGGGTGCACTCCAGCAACCGCAAACAAAAACAATATTGATCAAAGCGGAAAAGCCAGGAGGAGATTTACTGTGGGATTCCTTCTATCTCTTTCATGGGAACTGTCGATTCCCGGTGAAACCATACACGGTCGATGAAATGCGGAGCCATCCACCTAAGCCGCCTCTGATCGGCGCTTGCGTTGAACGTGATTTTCCTGCTATCCGAGACGTATATCCGAACGTTCACTTGGAACTCGTCCGTGCCCAATTCATTTGCTGGCAAGTCGACCCACCGTAGCCAGAAGCAAAAAAGGTGCGAGAGCGCGCGTCTACGACCAAACGAATTTTTCTAACCTGAGCGAGTTCCGGCATCGGCCTGGCCATCTCAAATCTCTCACCTCGCACGGAGACCAGGTCTGGGGATGTTACGTGGCTTTGGCCGCATCCGACATCTGGCGCGATTGCATCCGGTGCGGCTTGATTTGCCAATCTTAATTCGATCGAGGGCGTTTAGGAACCACATTTTTCTGAAGCCGACTAATTCAATGTTGTCATCAATAACGCGGGGAGCGTCCAACTATGGACCCGCAAACTTCGTAATCCTGCGCGGTTCGTTCAGGGTTGGCGCCCGCTGTGAGTCCGGCGGGAAAGCGTTCCGAGCGTGCGACCTTTGGCGAGCTAGATTGAAAGTGCACTCAAATCCCTTTAGCTTGCCGACTTCTAGCCCCATGCGCTTTACACACACGCGCGTTCAATCTGGTGCCGCTTTAGCATTAGCGGACAGCGAGTATCAGGTTTTCTCGCGGCAAAGTCTTGTCAGCGAGGAGGAAGAGGATTTATGCCGATGACGCGAAAATTGCTCGTTGCGGCGATCTTTTTGCTCGAAGCCTTGTTCGTTTACTTTGTTCTGACCCAGCGATACCCGATCTCTGGCGACGACTACTCATACCTGTACCAAGCGAAGCTGTTCGCCTCCGGCAAGCTCTACGCCAAAGATCCTGTCTACGATCCAACGCTTCCCTTTTACGACTGTGTAGCAACATATTGTCTCAGAGACAATCAAGGACGCAGGTTCTCTAAGTATCCGCCGGGATGGCCGGCTCTTCTGGCCATAGGCGCTAAGCTCCGAGTTCCGTGGCTGATTAATCCCCTTCTTGGCGCCTTGCTGGTCTTTCTTATGTTGGAGTACACGGAGCAGCAGATGGGCAAAGAACTGGTCCGAGTCACCTGTCTCTTGCTGATGCTCTCTTTTTTCATCTGTTACTACGCGGCCTCTTTCCGACCTCATATCGCCACGGCGGTGTTCGTGTTCGGCGCTTTCCTGCTCTACGACGCCGCGGAGAAGCGTCCCCAGTTTTCCAAGCGTTGGCTATTCGGTGCTGGAGCACTTCTTGGCTATTCGGCGATGATCCGTTACATCGATTGGGTTCCTCTGGCCGTTTGGGTCGGGGTGAGCCAGCTGCGCAGCAAGAAGCTCGGCGACCTGATGCTGTTTGGAATCGGGTTCGGGCTGCTGGCCAGCGGCAATCTAGTGTATGACACGTTGCTCTCGGGCCATCCATTCCAGGTTCCTGCTGCCATTCACGATTCGAGAGCTATAAACGACCGTCTTAGCATCTCGTGGACCGGGTTCGTAGTGACGTTTGTCCGCTTGGCGAACCTTCTTTGGGTTTTCCCACCTGTGCTCCTGTTAGTCGTACTCTGGAGGCGTTACCAGGCGTCTCCCAAGATTAAGATGTATATTGCATTATTCTCGATGACAGTCGCGGCGTACTTTTTCTACCCGGCGTCTTCTGGTGGCCCAGGGCCGCGTTATCTCTTGGCGTACTTTCCATTCATAATGTTGGCCGTCGTCGATCTGTATCGATGGATCGGCCAAGACTCCCGACCTCCTGCCCGCCGCATCTGGAACTTCGCCATCGTTAGCCTGATTGTAGGGAGTTTGATGTTCGCAGCTAATCAGGCCTATGTAATGTACTGGCGGCGGGACCTCGAGCGGACGATCCGACATGTCGGTGATGGAAAAAATATCTTCCTGCTTAAGACCGGCACATATCAGACAGCTCGCGGCGATCTCACTCGAAACCCACCCGTGCTATCGTCGGCCGACAGCTTGTACTTCAGTTGGTGTGACCAGCCCGAGCGAGATGCGCTTCTGCAGCGATTCCCAGGCCGCAACATCTTTATTTATGAGTACCCGGGACATCTAAATAGACTTTCGCCCATTCTGTCACCGGCAAAGATGTAATCTCCAGAGCGAAACGAGCGTATTTGTGGAAAAGATTTTTCTGACAGGAGCCAGCTCGGGTATTGGCTTGGCGATCGCCCGTGCGTTGGTTGCGCGAGGACACGAAGTCTGGGGAACGTCGCGTGATCCCGAAAGGATCCCCGCACTGCGGGGACTGCATCCGCTCCACCTTGACCTGGCCGACCCACGCTCTGTCGACGAGGCATTTAACGCGGCGCTAACGGAAGCTGATCATTTCGACGTTCTGATCAACAATGCTGGAAGCGGCCACTTTGGGCCGGCCGAGTCCCTTTCCCAAGAGAGTATCGCAGACCAGTTTCAAGTGCTCTTGTTCGGACATTTGCAGTTGATGCGTCTGGCCATAAACGGGATGCAAGCACGCGGAGAAGGTTTGATCATTAACGTCACATCGCTAGCTTCCCGTCTTCCAGTCCCGTTTATGGCGGCTTACAACGCGGCCAAAGCCGCGATGGCTGCTTTCACCATGTCGATCCAGCTGGAGCTGCCGGATTCCAAAGTGCGCATTGTCGATCTTCAGCCGGGGGATATCTGCACAGCGTTCAATGACGCCGTGGTCAAAAGCTCTCAGTGTGATCCGCGATACGAAGCGAAGCTGGCAAAAACGTGGGAGGCGGTCGATCGCAACATGAAAGCGGCGCCGACACCTGACTTGGTCGCGAAGCATATTCTCAAAGTTATCGATGCAACAAACCCGCCACCTCGCGTGACCGTGGGCGACACATTCCAAACCAAGATTGCGCCGCTCATTTTCGGATTTCTGCCCCAGCGCGTTCGCATCTGGGGCCTGAAGAAATACTACGGGATATGAGCAAAACGATCTCCGAAGCGGTGATTTTGATGGCTGGATCGGGCTCGCGGTTGCGCGGCGCCGATGAGACTTTTTTGAAACCACTGGTTCCGATTCTCGGGCGCCCGCTGATTTCCTATACCCTCGACGGGCTGGCCGGGGCTGGGATCAGGAAGGTCAACGCGGTTGTCGGATTTGAAAGCGAGCGGCTGAGCGCCGCCGTCGCGCGACTAATCCCGGCCGGAATTGAGATTAGCATGATCAAAAATCTTGAATGGCGAAAAGGGAACGGCATTTCTCTTCTCGCGGCGAAGCATTATGTCACTGGGCCATTTCTGCTTACCATGAGCGATCATCTTTTTGACGATGCAACGGTCGATCTACTGATTGAGTCCGCGGACCTCAATCAGCTCAATCTCGCGGTCGACAGGAAGTTGGATTCAATTTTCGACCTCGACGACGCAATGAAAGTTCAAACCCTTGGAGATCGCGTTGCCGCAATTGGAAAGAATTTGCGCGCTTACGATGCGATCGATGTGGGGTTATTCGTTTGCCCGTTGGAAATTTTTGAATACATCGAGAGCGCGAAACAAGGCGGCGATTGCGGTCTCGTCGATGGCATCCGATTGATGGCTGCGGACAACAAAGTGCGCGCGATCAATATCGGCGAGGCTTGGTGGCAGGACGTCGATACTCCAGAGATGCTGCAATGTGCTGAGAAGAAACTGAGCGCGCCAGTTAAGAGTTGAACCCGGGTTGCGGCCGCCAATTGTCGAGTTGGCTGGCGGAGCGCGCGCAGCCGAGCGTGCAGGTTTCGTGACAAGGTTTGTAGCGATGAAATTGCTCGCGCAAATCCTCGAGGCTGTAGTCCATCAAATCCTTGGACCAAACCGTGCGCGTTTGTGAGCACCAGCTCACCTTTCCGTATTCATCGATATATAGATAACGGCTGCCAGCGCGACATTTGAATGGCGCCGTGCCCTCGCGTACCAACCGTTCACGATAGTCGGAAAATTCCATCCAGTTTTTGGGAATCTTGGAGACAATGTTTTCAAACGCCTTCAGCTCGTCGCGACCGAGCTTGAGTTGGCCATCACCATCGTGGATTAGGAGAACACGCGGCACGAAGCCCATTTCGCTCGCGAACGACACCACTTCCTCCACCTCCTCCGAAGGACACGCGCCAATGACGCCGCTGACGGTAACTCGAAAATGGGCGTAATCACGCAGCCATCGCAGGCGCTTCTTAAGATTGGCCAGAACCTTCTGCGTCGTTTCATTGGCACTAACTCCATCAATGGAGATCTGCATTTCCTGGAGTCCGGCCTGATTCAGTGCCTCGATCAAATCGGGTCGCAAGAAAAAGCCGTTGGAAATCATGCCAGTGCGGAAGAAACGAAGCTCGCGGCACTTGCGAATCAGATGAATCAGGTCCGGGTGGAGGGTCGGTTCACCGCCAGTCAACGATATCCCGAACGTGCCCAGGCTTTTCAACTTCCCAAGACGTCCTACCAAAACAGGTAGCGGGACCGGGTTGCTTACTTTGTCGTATTCGGAGCAATAACCGCACGATAGATTACACCGGCGGATGATAACCATCTGCGCGAGGAACGGACTGTAACGGAGGCGAGAAAGAATGTGCAGCGCCGAGCCAGTCGTCGACGCGGCCGAATTCTCGGTCAAGACAGAACCATTAGTTTTCATCACGCGCGAAAATCTTAGCAAAGACCGATAGCCGGGGCGAACTCATTCTGCCGAGTCGTCGGGTTGACCGATGCTCGACTTGCTCCAGTAAGATCGATCAATATTCAGCGTTCACAAGACGATGGTTGACGCATCTATTATTCTGGCCGACGCGCCAGCCGCGCTAGTTGAATCATGCGGCATCTCGATCGTGGAACGGCTCCTGCGAACGCTTCAGCGTTGCGGAGTTAAGCGCGCTATTGTTCTCTCCACCACTCCGAAGGTGATCGCGGAGCACCTGGCGCAGCCCTCATGGGCTCGCGAGCAAATCGAGGTAACGGTCTGCAACCGGGAGAGCGGAGTGGCCACCTTGAATCAGGTTGTTGATGTTTGTCCGAAGTCAGCGCAACTTCTTCTCCTTGTCCGGGGTGATGCCGTTTTCGACATCCGTTTGTTGCGTCTTCTCTCGACACAAAGTTCAACTACGGCGCTGGTTGATTCGGCCGTACCGTCCAAACTTCAATCACTCGTGGCGTCGGCGCCAAACACCAGCCGCGGGAAATTCTGCGGCGCGGTCCTCTTTCGATATGAATGGGCCGTCGCCCAAAGCGGCTCCTTCGATGAGGTTGTTGCCAATGGGTTGGCCCAGCGCACGGTCGCGGCTTTAGATGTGGCCGAGCAGCCTTTGTATTACGTCACCATGCGTCGAGAGATACGACCTTTTTGGTTTCACACACCGCCACTGAAATACAAAAAAACGGCAGAGCGCGTCCTCCTCGACTCAATACAGAAAGGGACGCAGGATATTCCCGCTCTGGTTCACGCTCCGATTGAAAATTTCCTTATTTCGCATCTTTGCAAGACTTCGATCACGCCAAATCAACTGACGATCTTATGCAACATCGTTGGTTGGATAACCACCATCCTTTTTGCCACTGGCCAGCTGTTCTTGGGAATCGCGCTCGCATTGATTGTTGGCGTCCTTGATGGTCTGGACGGCAAACAGGCGCGTATCAAAGTCGAGACATCAAAAGGCGGCAAACTCGAACATTGGTTCGATGCATTCTTCGAAATCTCGTGGTGGACTGCGCTGGCTTATTACTTTCGAAGTTCCGGCCAATTGCCGAACGCGTTCTATTATCTGGCTCTACTGTTGGTAGCTGAGGCGACCGATCTGGTCGCCAAAGGAAGCGTTTATTTCACCTGCGGAAAAGTAATCGATGAACTTAGCTCCTTCGAACGCGTGGTCCGGCTCGTGGGCGGACGGCGGAATGTTTATGTCTGGATTCTGACGGCAGGCCTTTTTTTGGGGGCGCCGGGCAAGGCCTTTGTTGTTATGGCCTGGTTGGAAGTGGCCACCGCCGTCGTGCATCTTCCCCGCGCGGCCTGGGCCGTTTGGATTCGCCGGTGCAGCGCTCGGTCAAAACCTTTGTTAACCTAACAGCCGGCTGTAAATCCGGTACGTTTTGTATTTCTTTGCGCCGACCGCTTCGATGAAACGGTTGACCATGAAGTTGTCTTCGAGAGTCATGCTGAGCTCGCCGGTAAAGCCGCGCTTGAGCGCTTCGTCCATCACCCGCAGCACCAGAGTTTCGGCAATGCCGGCGCGGCGGTACTTTTCGACGACCCCGAGCGCCACCAGCCGGGCCGTCCGGATCTTCGCTTTGTAGTAGAGCAATTTGATCAAACCGATCGGGAAACCAAAGCGGGTCAATCGACCGTTAATATGCCGGAGCGCGGCATTGATGTCCGGCACCGCGATGACGAAGCCGATCGGCTTGTCGCCAATTTCCGCAAGCAATGTTCCCTCCGGCACGATGAGCGGCTTCATCTCGCGCGCCATGTAATCGAACTCGTCTTGCGTGAAGGGAACAAAGCCCCAGTTTCTTTCCCAGGCTTGATTGTAAACCGTGCGCAACCGCCGGCTTTCGTCCTCGATCTTACGCAAATTCACCGTCCGAATGGTGACGCCATGCCTGCCCGTGCGGGCCACCGCCACTTTGCGCAGACGCTCCGCCGCCTCTGGAAATTCCGAAAACCACCAGGCGTACCAATCCTTCGCCTTGCTGAAACCACACGCCTCGATGAGTAGCGGATAGTAGCGCGGATTATGCGAGGTCAAGAGAGTCGGCGGATGTTCGAAGCCGTCGATGAGCAATCCGCAAATGTAATTGGTCGAGTAATCGATCGGCCCCATGATCTCGTCGCGCCCACGAGCGCGAAGCCAATTGGAGGCGGCTTCAAATAACGCGGACGCAACTTCTCTATTGTCGATACACTCGAAGAGGCCGAAGCAGCCGACGTTCGTTTGATGCAGTGAGTTGTAGTTCGGATCGTCACTCGCCATGATTCGGCCAACGATCTCACTGTTCTGCCAGGCAAGAAAAAGTGCGACGTCGCCGTGCCGGTAGAATGGGTGCCGTTTCCGGTCGAGGAATGCTTTGCGCTCGAGAATTAGGGGCGGTACCCAAGCAGGATCGTTTCTGTAAATGCGCCACGGGAATTTGACGAATGCATCGCGAGCTTTGCGAGTGTTGACTGGCGAAACTTCAATCTGTGACACGGAATTATAACGAATCCACGCGCGGCTCATGCCGCGCGGCCGCGAGTTCAAGCAGAGACTGCGACATGCTCTCCTGCTGAAGAATAAGATAGACCAGGAGGAAGTTAAACGCGGTGAGCTCGAGCCAAAAGTACCAAACAGGTTGACCAATAGACAAAAGAAGAAAGAGCAAAAACATTCGCGTGTTCGTCATTAGCAATCTCCACCTTCGGAGCATCGGGCCGGCAGAATCGCGAAATCGCGTCTGCAACAAACTGGGAATCTCATTCGGAAAATCGCGCTCGATCGTCTCGTGCAACCGTTTTAAGCCGGGCGAAAGCATCTCCTGCTGCCAGGTGAAATTCAGATACAGGGCGAGCAAAAATTTGTTCCACGGTTCAGCCCGCCAACGAAGTCCTCGATACTCCTCGCGCAGCATGGAGAACGAATGCAAATCCGCCCGTGATCGTCCTCTCACAAAATAAAGATAACCGTTGCGGTAATAATCGGCGGCAGCGCCCTGCAATGCATGGCTAAATCCGGCGGCAAGCGTCAGGAGAGCAACCGCGGGCCATGGGCCATGGGCCAAGCAGCGGAGGCCCAAATGGACATAGATGCTTACCCATATGAGATGGTCGGCCAGACTGTCGATGACTCGGCCGGTTCGGCTTTTCCGGTTCGTGAGGCGCGCAAGCTGGCCATCGGCATTGTCGAGGGCGTTTGCGCCGACGTGCAGGACCATGCCTGCGATGTTCACACTCAGATTGTGATAGTAATAGAGGTGTCCGGCGATAACTCCAAAGAGACAGCCGAGAAGGCTCACCCCTGCCGGCGTCATCTTGAGTTTCGCGAAGAAGCTCGCTAATCGAAATCCAATCTTGCGGTAAAAGCGGATATCGATCCAGCCTTCGACCTCGCGCGCTTTGTATGTTGCTTCGGTAGTGGAGGACGCGGCGCTCGACGCGAGATCGATCCCCATTTCTGAAAGTGAATCCCGCGCGCTCAGGATACGCGGGCAGTCTGCCGGACTGCGGGCACAAGCGTGTCGGCAAGAATATTAAGCGCCTCATCGAGATCGGCCCGCGTATGGTTCGCAGTCACGCAGGCACGGAAGCAAATACGATCTTCTGGCACGGCGGGGTAATCGACCGGCGCGACGAAGAGCCCACGATAACGCAATTCATGACCCAGTTGATACATCTGTGCACGATCGCCGACCACGAGCGGCATGATATAGGTTGTCGAGGCACCGGTATCGATCCCGATTGCGTTCAAGTGCTCACGAAAATAGTTCGCATTCGCCCAAAGCCGATCGCGTAATTCCGGTTCGCGACGGGCGATTTCGAGGGCCCGCAAAACTGCCGCGACGATGGCGGGCGGCAGTGCGCAGGAGTAAGCGTAGGAATGCGCATAATATCTCAAATAGTCCAACGTCTCGGTAGGACCTGTGACAAAACCGCCAACAGCGGCAAACGCCTTTGAGAAAGTGCCATAGACGAGCCGAATCCGCTTTTCCACGCCGAAGTGTTCAGCGGCGCCACGGCCATTTGCTCCGCACGCCAGCATCGAGTGCGCTTCATCGATGAAGACGCTCGCCTTGTGCGACTCGGCAACGTCGAGCAAACCGTCCAGGCTGGCAAAATCTCCATCCATGGAATAAATCCCCTCCACGATCACGAGCTGCCGCCGGCCCTTTCGCCGGCGCAATGCCGCGTCGAGTGAGGCGGGATCGTTGTGCTCGAACCGATCGACGCGTGAGCGTGAAAGCACCGCGCCGTCGCGCAAACTCAAGTGCGATCGATTGTCGAGGATGGCCACATCCGTCTTACGCAGAAGACCGGAGATGGTTCCAAGGGCGCCGCCAAAGCCGCTGTTAAACAACATTGCATCCTCGCGTCCCAGAAACTCCGCGACGCGGCGTTCAAGTTGCCGATGTAAATCCGTCATCCCTGAAAGCAATGGAGATCCGCACGCGCCCAGGCCGTATTTCCCGAGTGCATCTCGCGCTGCCGCGATTACCTCCGGACGATTCGCCAGCCCCAGGTAATTGTAGGAACAAAGATTGATGACCGAGCGCGGCCGCCCTTCATAATTGATGGTCGTCCGCGCGTCTGCGGTCGCGAGCAACTCGGGCTCATAAAGTGTGGCTTCCCACGCGCCTGCCTGCCGCCACTGCGTAAATGCCAAAGGCGGAACCAGGGGATCATCGCTGTCGCCAACGACAAAATCCGCAAGACTCAGTTTCGCGTCAAACTCCTGCTCCGATATCTGACAATTTAACTTGCTGCTCATGACGATCCCATGGTCGATCCAACGTTTGTTGCAAAGATAGCCGGGCTAGCAAGCTCTGAGAGTACGGCTTTAGAAGCAGAGTGAAATGACTCTGGCCAGGCGAATGAGTTGGCCAGGAAAAGCGATCGGTAGTCGAATGGCAAATAGCTGCCCATTTAAATCAAATCCTTAAGGAATTCTCGGCTGCACCGGACCAAGCTGCGAAGAGCTCGATTCCGTGGCGGGCCGGGAAGTTCAATATCGGGGCGGCAATTGTATCGGCGAAAAAGGCCGGCAGCAAGATTTAGTTGAAGCTGTAGGGTGATGACTTACACTCGATTTCCACACCGCGTCACGACCTATTTTCTCGTCGTGCGAAAGACGTAATCCCAGAGCGGGGAGCTGACGCCGTAGCCGGCGTGATCGTCTTTGTAATGATGATGCAGATGGTACTGTTTCAGCCAAAACCAAAAACCTCGCTTCATTGCGAAGTGGTGTATCGCATAATGGATCGAGTCGTAGCAAACGTATCCGAATCCGAATCCGGCCGAGATTGGCGGTGCGAACCGGCCAAACGTTATAGCGAAAAGCACCCAAAAGACGATCGCGAGCGGAATGCTTATACTCGGCGGCATCACTAACCGTCGCGCATCGTTGGGATAGTCGTGATGAACGCCGTGCACGATGAAGTGCAATCGTTTTCCAACACGGCTCTTCGGTTCATAATGAAACACGTAGCGGTGAATGATGTACTCGAGAAGGGTCCAGCTCAGCACCCCGAGTGGAAAAAGTCCCGCCACTATCAAGACCGACAAATTGCTTTGGAAAAAGGCAGCGTAAAGCATGTAGCTGATCACCGGAAGGTAGAGCACCAGAGGCGTAGCTGGATGGACATGGGAGAAGAACTCCATGAAATCGCTCTTGAACATGCGAACGCTTTCGTTCCGGTTCGAGACGTAAGACCGCACCATAACTTAAGATTATTTAATTCCGCGCCGAGAGCAACGCGGTGTTTGCTCGATCGACAGTTTCCGCGGAAAGCCACGACCCGTTGTTCCCTTGTTTCATTCTTTCGATCCGCGAAAACAAGCTATATCGCTTGTCGAAGACGAACTGGAAGAGCAATCGCGTCCAGGACGAATGATACTTCAACGTGTCGTAGAATTCGGGCGCGAGCGCGCGCAGCTTTGGGAGATTGTTCCATGGAATAGAGGGCAAATCGTGGTGCTCATTGTGATAACCCATATTGAGCGCGAGCAAATTGATCGGCCCGTAATAACTGTAGGTCTCTTGCTCGGGATCGTTGGTGTAATGCTCCTGGATCCAGCGCGCGCCCACTGGATGAAGCCCAATCGAAAAGAAAAACGAGAACACGAGATAGAGAAAACCGGCCCATCCGAGAAAATAGATAATCAGAAGATCATAGGTCAGGGCGCAAATGAGATTCACCACGAACCATCGGTCCCTCATCGTGATCGCTTTCAAACGCGGCGGACGGGTGAGCTGGAAAAATGGAAACAACATTAGCCAGATCGCCTTACGATACCAGATGTTGCCGACCAGGCGCGCTTCCCAAAGGTTGGCCAGATCGGCATCATGCTCGTAATCACCCTGGTGTGAATGATGTTTAAGATGATAAACGCGAAAACCCATCGCACCTGCTGTTAAGTTTGGAAGATCGGCCAGGATCGCAATCAGTTTGTTTAAGCTCTTATTACGCAAGATGAGGTTATGGGTCGCGTCATGAATGATGACGTAGTTGGCGTGATTGGCGAAGGCTCCCACGCAATAGGCAACCAATAAGCTAAGCCACCAATAGCTAAAACCAAGTTTCCCCATCCAAAACGCTATCGCCGTTTGCAGAACCACGATGGCGAGCGCGATCAGAGCCGTGTACGGATTTCTCACCATCAACTGCCGAACCTCCGGATGCGTCTTGATGATTGCGCGCGCACGACCGCCGTGCGGATGATCAAGTTCGGATTGGTAAAAGGCAGACTGCATGGCCGGGCATCTTTATCTTTCTAGCATAGAAGTGGCGAAAACGCCATCTCGCGGAGATGCTGACGTGATTTCTTTACCGTAGAAGCTCGCCATAACTTCCGCCGAAAAATGAACGAAACTTTTTTAATCGAAAATCCAACAGCGGCCGTAGATTCTCTGCGCACTTGTCGTCCGGCTACCTAAACAAAGTGACGGAGCGGAGTGTTGATGGAGACATTTGAAGCAGATTACGTCGCGCGACGGTGGATTTGGCAATCTAATAGCGGAAGATGTGTCGGTCATCGGCGGCGATACAGATCGTGGATAAGCAAGGTCATAGTTTGCGACGGTTCCAATGGGCCACGCTCGGGATCGTCCTACTGACCATCGCGATCCGGCTTCCTTCACTTCTACATCCACCGCCAATTGACAGCGAAGGAATATATTCTGTCGTGGCGAACGAAATTGTTGACGGCGGTCGACCATACCTCGACGCGGTGGAACGCAAGCCGCCACTCCTCTTCTGGACATATGCCGTGGTGTTCGAGCTGGCGGGAAAGTACAATTGGAAGGTGCTCCACATAGTCGCCTTGGTCTGGACGCTGGCTACGATGGCCGGTTTTTTCATCGAGCTCGGTCCCGGGAATGTTCTGGCTGGTTTGCCGCAGCGCATCAGCGAAGGTGTGAAGGTGATCAGCGTGGGCAACGCGGAATCGGTGCGCAAATCGGCCGACCAGGTGCGCACTGCGAACTGATCGCCAACTTCATGGAGCGGCCGCCGCTAAGATCGACAATTATATTTGCGCCCCGCTCGTGGATCGGGCGCTGTGCAAATTATCTCGACATGTCCCGTGCCGAATTCATCGCGGCAGCGGGCCTATTCGCCCTCATGATCGCGTTCAGGCTCGTGAACATGGTTCGCTACCGGTTCGATAGCGACGAATCGCAGCACATGCACGTGATCTGGGCGTGGGCCCGGGGATTCGTGCAATACCGGGATGTTTTTGACAACCACATGCCGCTTT
>DATMPQ010000365.1:0-4257 GCA_035567015.1 Chthoniobacterales bacterium
GAGCATCAAGTGCAATTTCCGCCTGTGCTCGGCGCCATTTGCCTGGCGGGCGGTATTGTACTGGTCGCGATCGGCAGCCGCAAAAGCTGATCGCAAGTCTAACCGAGTGCCTTCAGCACGGCGAAGGTCTTGCTGCCTTTGCGGTCTAGGTAGAGGAGGACGCCGCGTTTCGGGTCGGCTTTGGTGAGGGCTTCGCGAAAGCTGGCGACGTTGTCGACTGGTTTGCCGTCCACTTCCGTAATGATGTCTTCGCGCTGAATGTCCTGTTGCGCAGCGATGCTGTTGTCGGACACATCAGTGACGATAACACCTTGCTGGACGCCGAGGTGAAGGCGTTCGGCCACTTCCTTGGTTAAATCCTGCACCTGCAATCCGAACTTACCGACATCTTCTTGTTTCGACTGAGCGGGCCTGATCGGCTCGTTTGAAGCGCGCGCGATTTCATTCGGCAATTCACCGGTCTTAACCGGAACCTTCATCGTCTGACCTTTCCGCCAAACGGTCAGTTCGACATTTTGGCCTACTTTCTTTTTCAGAATCTCGTGTTGCATCTGTGAATCTGTTTCGACCGCTGTTCCATCAACTTGCGTGATCACGTCGAAGGGCCGCAGATCGCTTTTGTAAGCGGGCGCATCGGCTTCAATCGTGCGCACAACCACGCCTTTCTCGATGCCTTTGAATAAATCACGGATGGACGAATCATCGCCGAGCGTCTCGATGCGAATGCCGAGCCAGGGTCGAATAATTTTGTGGCCGGCGATGAGTTCGGTGCCGATTTCTTTTGCCAGGTTGATCGGAATGGCAAATCCAAGTCCGCGATTCAATCCGTTGATCAGCGTATTCATGCCGATCACTTTGCCGTCGATGTCGCAGAGTGGGCCGCCGCTGTTCCCCGGATTGATCGAGGCGTCGGTCTGCAAATAATCCGAGATCGAGTACCCGCCGCTCGTGAACAATTTGCTGCGGCCTTTGCCGCTCACCACGCCATAGGTGAAAGTGTAATCTAGCTTGAACGGCGCGCCGATGGCGAACGCAAATTGTCCCACCCGCACCGCATCACTGTCACCCAGTTGCACGACCGGCAAATCTTTGGCCTCGATCTTGATCACCGCGACATCGGTCTTTTCATCTGTGCCGACGACTGTCGCTGGAAACTCGCGGCCATCTTTCAATTTCACGTCGATTTTGTCGGCGGCTTCGACGACGTGAAAATTTGTCAAGATGTAGCCATCCGGCCGAACGATGAAGCCCGAGCCTTCGCTCTGGATTGGCTGAGAACCGCGCGGGTTGCCTCGCGGATTGTTGTCATCCGGTGGCCCTTGGAAAAATAAATCGTCGAACATCGAAGTCTCTCCGCCATCGTTCTTCTTTGAAACTTCGATGATGACAACACCGGGGGCGACAATCTCGAAAACCTTCGCGAATGCGTTGTTCAATTGATGAACAACGTCCTTGCCTGCTTCCGCGGCCGCGGCCGAGACCGTCGGAGAGGGGGCGACTTCCGTCGTTGCCGCAAAGATAGACAACCGAGTCGCAACGATAAACGAAACTAATATGGGAAATGAACGCATCAGTTCGGATTTTGACAGCATTCAACGTGCAACGTTCAACGCCGTCCGCTCCTGTCAATCACTCGATAGGGCGGCGCCCGGCGGAGGCATCGAATATGCGCTCGCGGTTTTTTCGACGGCTCGGTGGAGTCTTGCCCTATCGGGCGGATCGCAAGGTGGCCGCCAAATTGCTTGGGTGTAGCATTGATGCGGCTCGTCTAACACTTATGCGCGTGTTTAAGCCCGGAGCGATTTTCACCAGCGTCGCCGCGGTCCTGCTACTCCTGGCAGCTACGAGCCTTGGCCCAGAGCCATATGCGCGTACCCCGGTTTCAGCGGCCGATTTTGCTCGGGCCGTAACCATGCGCTGCGAGTCCCTCATCGAGTTGTATCTCACCGAGCATCGCAATCCAAACGCCCGCGTCGCGCAGGGCTGCACGCTACTTCTGATCGCGGCGTTGCAGCAAGATCGCGACACAGTGCGGCGGCTCCTTGATGCCGGCGCGCGTGTTGAGCTCGCCGATAAAACCGGTTTCACCCCGCTTATGGCAGCGGCCATGCACGGTGATCTCGAGATGTTTGACGCGTTCCTGGCGCGCTCGGTGCATGCCGACATGGGCGCGCGTTGTCGCGACGGCCGCGATCTGCTCGGAATCGCTCTCGACGGTGGAAACAAGAAAATCGTCGAAACCATTTTGGAACGTCTCCCGCCGATGCAGCAGTGGACCGCTAGTACGCGGCGTGTTCTCGATGGGGCCCTTCGGGCCGGCAACAAAGATCGAATCCGCCTGTTGCTTCACAAGCACGCCGCACCACCCACGCCAGAAGGCAAGAGCGTACCGCTCCTTGCCTATTCCATCGCATCGAATGACGCGCCGCTGTTCACGACCCTGCTTGGTTGCGGTGCGGACCCAAACACCGCCCTTCCGGCCAAATACGACCAAGATTTTCTTGCGTTGCTCCCGTCAAAAGCGCTCAGGAGTTACATCGAAGACGATCGGGGCGTCACCATTCTTTTGCTCGCTGCGGGACTGGGCCAAACAGATTACCTGCACGCTCTGCTTGAGGCTGGCGCGGACCGGAACCACACGACGACTCGGTCCAAGATGCGTGCCCTCGATCTCGCCGCGGAAACGCAAAACTGGCGATGTACCCAAATCCTTCTCGGCAGCGGACCGCCACCCGATCAACTCCGCATCGAAATCTCTCTCGCTTCCCAACACGCTGAAGTCATCAAAGATGGTGTGCCGGTGTTCAGGACTGTCTGTTCGACCGGACGGGATGGTTATGCTACACGAACCGGTTCCTACGTCATAACCAACAAAGAGCGAAACCATCGCTCAACGATCTACAAAGTCGAAATGCCTTACTTCATGCGCCTCAGTTGCCTTGATTTCGGGATGCATGAAGGCGTTGTCCCAAATTATCCCGCCTCGCACGGCTGCATCCGGCTGCCCGGCGACGCGGCGCGTAAACTCTTCACGGAAATTCCGGTTGGAACGCTCGTTACCGTCAAGTGACGCTCGTGCAAAGGCCTGCGTGCGTCGCGGCCTTGGTGTCGCGCTTCGCAGATCGACGCAGCTCCAGCTGCGGACGGCGGCCGCGGAGAAGTGAGCAGGTGGTTCGTAGCGCACGGAAAAGTGCCTGCGTTGACACGATTGTTAAGGGTCTTAGCGTTTTTGTCCTCAACACAAATGCATGCTTTTACCTCAGGGAATGGCGATGGAAAAGAGTTCATCTCGCACGCGCAGGGTTATTGGTCCCGCGACGGCGGGATTGCGCCGGAGCTCTGGACCGATTGGAAGTGGCAGCTCAAAAACCGGGTCACGTCGCTCGCCCAGCTCGAGCAACATATCGATCTCAGCGAGGAAGAACGCAGCGGCGTTCTGCTCTCCGGCGATAAGCTCGCGCTCGCTATCACGCCACATTTTTTCAACCTAATTCCGTGTGGGAAAAATCCGGACGATCCGATCCGACGTCAGGTCATTCCGCGGATCGAAGAAACGTGGACGTCGCCGTACGACATGACCGATCCGTGCGGGGAAGATTCGCACATGCCAGTGCCTGGTTTAGTGCATCGCTATCCGGACCGAGTGCTCTTTCTCGTAACCGATCGTTGCGCGAGTTACTGTCGATATTGTACGCGCAGTCGCGTTGTCAGCGGTGTTGGCGAACAGGAACTGCACACCGATTTCGAGGAAGCGTTCCGCTACCTCGAACAACACACCGAAGTGCGCGACGTGCTCTTGAGCGGCGGCGATGCGCTCATTTTTAGCGACGATAAGCTCGAGAAAATTCTGAGCCGCTTGCGCGCGATTTCGCACATTGAATTTCTGCGGGTCGGCACGCGCATCCCGATTTTCCTGCCCCAACGGATCACGCCCGAGCTTTGCGCGATGCTTGCGAAATATCATCCGCTTTGGATCAGCGTGCATGTCAATCATCCGCGTGAGCTTACAATTGAAGTTAAGGAAGCTCTCGAACGTCTCGCCAACGCCGGCATCCCGCTCGGCAACCAGAGCGTGCTGCTCAAAGGCGTAAATGACGATCTCGAAACAATGAAAACACTGGTGCACAAACTGCTCATGTGCCGGGTGCGCCCGTATTACATTTACCAGTGCGACCTGATTAACGGCTCATCGCACTTGCGCACATCGGTCGCGAAAGGAATCGAGATCATCGAAGGCTTGCGCGGTCACACCACCGG